>CAYVLB010000010.1:0-27663 GCA_964452325.1 uncultured Sphingobacteriales bacterium
TGATTGGCAGTGGGTTGCCATACTATTGTTGTTGGCATGGGCTGGATGGTGTATTGTCCGACGGATTCGGCGGACTTTTGATTCCAACCAAGGTTGCGGATGTGATGCACCGGGATGTATCCCAAAATTGAAAAAATCAAGTCGCCGATGAGTAAGCAATCGGTTATTTCGGCAGATGCCCCACGCCCCATTGGCCCATATTCTCAAGCCGTGCGGGTGGGTAATGTGCTGTACCTGTCGGGCCAGGTGGGTATCGACCCTGCATCAGGCCAATTGGTACAGGAGACGATCGAGGCAGAAACCCGCCAGGTAATGACCAATCTTCGGGCAGTGCTTAATGCGGCAGGGATGGAATTTTCGCACGTGGTGAAGACCACGATTTTTTTATCAGACATGGGCTACTTTGCCGAAGTGAATGCTGTGTATGCAGGGTATTTCAATTCGCCCTTTCCGGCGCGGGAAACAGTACAAGTTGCCCGTCTGCCGTTAGATGCCCGAGTGGAGATTTCGATGATCGCCGTGAAAGATTAGCGAGCATCAACTCCTAATTTTTTCGAAGTGCGTACGAGTCTCCGTCATCAGGTGGCCCGTCTGTTCCAAGAAGCACGTCGACGGCTGGAAATCTTGGAAGGGCGTTCTTTTCGGAGTGAGGCCTATCGAAAAGCTACGGAAACAATATTGGGTCTGGAAAGTGATGAAATACTAACACATCCAGAACAATACCGTTCATTACGGGGTATCGGCTCTGCCTTGGCACGTAAAATTGAAGAGATCATCCAAGATGGTACTTTTGACGCACTTGAGCGACTTCGTTCGGAAGTGCCGGACGGAGTATTGGACCTGCTTAATGTGCGGGGGTTGGGACCTTCGGCAGTCCGTCAATTATGGCAAGAACTGGGCGTAACATCGTTGGAAGAACTCCTCAAAGAATGTGAGGGAAATCGCCTGCCATTGCTGAAAGGGTGGACGGAGCGGCGAGTGCATCAGGTATGCGAAGCTGCCCGATGGTATGCTACCCAACATCGGTTCCGTCTCTATTCCGATGTTGCCTCAGAAGCCGAAACCCTATTACATTTACTACGGGATGCCTATATTGCTGACCATGTGGAATTGACGGGAGAGTATCGCCGGCGGATGCCGTTGCTTCAAGACCTGGATATCCTTTTTGTAACCTCGGACCGTCAAGGGGTGTTAGAATATTTGTCGGGGTGTCAATTCTTTGAAGGAGAGGAACCACCTTTCCAGACGGTCAGTGGGTTATCGGTGAACTGCCATTTTACAGATGCTCATAATGGGGGGCCTGCTTTGATTGAGACCACTGGCAGTGCGGCATTCCGAGAGATGTTGCCGAGTCGGCTTCCGGTGGGAAGTTCTGAAGAAGAAGTATTCCGAAAGATGGGATGGCCTTGTGTTGTCCCCGAGATGCGTGAAGGATGCTATAGTCCAGAATTCCTAAGGCAGTTTCCATATGAACGTCTTGTAACGGTAAGTGACATTCAAGGATTGGTTCATGTGCACACCACGTGGAGTGATGGGATACATTCATTAGAGGAAATTGTAGAAGCAGCCCATCGGAAAGGGTTTGAGTATATTGCCATATGTGATCATTCGCAGTCGTCGCGTGTGGCAAGGGGGCTGGGACCTCAACGTTTCCGCAAACAATGGGAGGCCATTGAGCGCGTTCAGATTCAGTTCCCAGATATTCGGATTTTACGGGGCGTTGAGGTCGATATCCTATCCAATGGCACCCTTGATTTGCCCGATGATCTGTTGACGGAATTTGATGTGGTGGTAGCGTCCATTCATCAGCCATTGGATATTGACGAGGATACTGCTACGCAACGTTTGTTGTCGGCGATCCATAGCGGGCAAATCCATATTTTGGGGCATCCCACCGGTCGATTACTTACTCGGCGTCCGGGGTATCCGATCCGATTCGATGAAATCTTTGAAGCGGCTGCCCAGCAACGGGTGGCTATCGAAATCAATGCCAACCCCTATCGACTGGATCTTGATTGGCAATTAGTTCACCAGGCTGTAGAGGCAGGATGTTATTTTTCGATAGATCCGGATGCACATAGCATTGATGATTTCGACTACATACGCTATGGAGTGTATGTAGCCCGTAAAGGGGCATTATTGAAGGATCGGGTGCTTAATACCCGTTCGGTAGAAGAATTTTTGGCGTTTTGGCAATGAAGGTGCGGGGGCGGGTATTGATCATCCGTTTTAGCTCGATTGGTGACGTTTTGCTAACTACTCCTGTTGTTCGGGCCCTGGCTGCGGCCGGATGGGAAGTACACTTTGTTACCAAGTCGACCTATGCCCCACTATTGCGTTATAATCCATATATCAGAAAGCTCCATTTGTTCGAGGCGAGCAAACCTCTGGTGCATTTTGCCCGTTGTTTGCATAACTATCGATTTCATTGGATTGTTGATCTGCACAAGAACCTCCGTTCGTTGATATTACGGGGGCTATTACGGCGTCCCACTGTTTCCTACGACAAAGCGGTGCTACGTAGATGGTGGATTACAAATGTTGACCGTCACGGTGCTGTCGCTCATGTAGTGCATCGCTATTTGAGGGCAGTTCATCCGTTGGGAGCACAATGGGATGGGCAAGGTTTGGATTTTTTCTTTCCTCCGGGGTATTGCCTGCCGAAGGGACTGTTACCGCCCGGGTGGGAAGCAGGGGGGTATGGGGTTGTGGTAGTGGGGGCTGCTCATTTTACAAAGCGAATTCCACCGGAAAAAGTATTGGAATATTTACGGGAAATCAGGGGTAAGGCAGTTTTGATCGGAGGGGTAGATGCTATGGATGCGGCAGACCGAATAAGGAAGGCATATCCCTTGGCATTAGATCTTACGGGGAAGACAGATCTATATGCGTCGGCTGCATTGCTTCGTGCCGCGATGTGGGTACTGACACCCGATACGGGGATGATGCATTTGGCCGCCGCCCTTCGGCGACCCATTGTTAGCGTATGGGGAGGCACCTCCCCGCGCTTGGGTATGGCCCCCTTTTTGGGATATCCTCCCCCACGGACGGTGGAACATCCTTCCCTATCGTGTCATCCATGTCATCGGCACGGCCTCCCGGATTGCCCGAAAGGGCATTTCCGATGTATGCTAGAATTAGACCTGGGCGCCGAAGGGCGGCGTATCCGCATTCAATATCAATAAGGTAAGATTTCCAAAGTCCCTTTCAGCGGTACTACCCGATGATAGTAGCGATGAATCAGATCGGTTGGCAAATCTGTTCCGCACTCCACCAAATAGCGTACCCGATCTTGAAATTTTCCTTTACGGCCAATGTGGTCCTGAAGGGAGGTCAAGTAATCCAGTTGTCTTGAAAGGCGTTGACGCAAGACCTTCCGCACCCGCTGGCGAAATTTATCTCCCGCTTTGCGCACGCTTTTTCGGAACTGCCAATAGGGCCCTTCTTGTCCTTTGAGGATGTTCAGCACCTCCAATTCTTTGGATGCCAAAACATCTTCAATTTGATGGTGCAAATCGAGGATAGGTTGGGCATGATAATTCAAATAGTGTGCTTCCAGCACGTGGAGTGGCTCAAATAGCCATGAAATAGGTAATCGGGTTTCCTCCCACCATTGCCAAAGGCTGGAGGGAATTGCAGCTAACCACGTGCGGGGAACCAATAATGGATAGACGAGTCGGCTTTCCTTAAACGATAGCCTTAGTTGGAGCCAATAGGTAATTTCGGAGGGCCCCAATATCACTACGACTGCGGGAAGAATTGCCTGCTGGAAGAGGGGGCGAAGCAGCACATTAGGGCTGATCCGATCCGAATATGCTTCCCATGGACGATCAGGCAAGGGGATACCTTCTGCTGTCAATGTGGAGTTGCCTGAGTGAATCCGCAGCCGCCCTTGGCGAGGATCGATCCAGAAAGCATTGATGGGTCGGGGAGGGATAGCTTTGCGTTGCCATCGGCTTCCCTCCCTGCGGAGAAAGTGATTGACCGTGCGGCTAAGTAGTTGTTCTTCGAATTCGAGTTGAAACAGGGAAGCGGCCATTTGCTTGAGTTGAGCATCGGCAGGATCCAAGACCACAAGGCCATGTTCGCCCCATAATTCGGTAATCCAGCGGCGTGTGGCATCGGATAGAACGGAAACGCCTTCGTAAGAACGTTGAAATTGATCGAAAAAGGGAAATGTATTTCGAACCGATTCCGGGAATTGTTGCATCAGTTCGGTGCCAACCATAGCTGGAAGATTCCCCGTAGGATGAGGGACTGTTGGTTCGTATGGAGCACAATAGCTACGGCCGCCATATTGTACACATCGGATTTCTGTATAATCATGGTCTTCGGTATGCATCCAAAAGATGGGAATAACAGGGCGCCTCAATTGATGCTCCAGACTTTCTGCCGCTTTGATGATGGATACGGCCTTGGCAGCTACGTAAAGCGGACCTCCCCAAAGGTGAATCTGTTGCCCCCCAACTACCACCAAGCTCTTAGGGTCGGCTAAACGCTTGATATTATCTTGAATACGGGGAAAGCGTTTGAGCAGGTCAGAAGCCGTACGTTGGTATTGTCGGTTCAAGACTTCGACAAGGCGTTGGCGTGAAAATGGATATCGGTCGATTTGGTCACATACGGACGAAACATCACCTGGCTGATAGTGTTGAAGATATTCACGTACGATAATAGGAAGCCATGGAATAGAATGAAGGGGTAGGGATGGGGTCATTCCTCAGTAGCGGTTGCGGTAAGGCTGTATTCATCAGCCATCGTCACTTTTACAGAAGCAAACTGTCCGACCGTTCCATTGGAAAGCCCTTCGACGATGACCTCGTTATCGACCTCAGGAGAATCATATTCAGTTCGGCCACCCCATACGGTTCCGCGTGGCTCATCGAGGATGACGGTGAGATGTTGTCCCACCCATCGCTGTTGCTGTTCATAGCTAATTTGCCGTTGAAGTTCCATTAGCTGATTCGCTCGCTGTTGTTTGATGGCTTCCGGAACATCATCGGCGAATGAATAGGCTAGGGTCCCTTCTTCATGCGAGTAGGTAAAAACCCCAACCCGATCAAGTTTCATTGTTTCAAGAAAAATCAGGAGTTGCTCAAAGTCTTCGTCGGTCTCACCTGGGAAACCCACCATGAATGTCGAACGGATGGCTATTTCGGGATGCAAGTCTCGGATGCGGTGAATGAGTTCATATGTTTTAGATTTGTCAATGCCCCGTCGCATTCGCCGTAATATTGGAGTAGCTACATGTTGGAGGGGAATATCCAAATAATTACAAATGTTGGGATGGTCGCGCATTACCTTGATGACTTCCATGGGGAAGCCACTGGGAAAAGCATAATGCAGGCGAATCCATTGAAGGCCCGGAAGGTCTGCCAGCTGCACCAACAAGTCGGCCAACTTCCGCTTGCCGTATAGATCAATCCCGTAGTAAGTGGTGTCTTGAGCAATGAGAATCAGCTCTCTAACGCCATGCTGGATCAATTCCTGGGCTTCCGTGACCAGTTCATCAATCGGTTTGGATACGAAGCGACCCCGCATTTGAGGGATTGCGCAAAAAGCACATGGACGGTTGCATCCTTCTGCAATTTTTAGGTATGCATAGTGGCGAGGTGTCAGGCGATAACGGGTTATGTGGTGATGCCATGAATCACGGGTAGTTGTTGAGAGGACCTGACGGACCACCGCTTCCAGCTGGTTGGAACCAACCCAATGGTCCACTTCGGGAATTTCCGATGCGAGCACTTTTCGAAAGCGTTCGACCAGGCATCCCATCACAATAAGCTTCCGAATCTTATTTTTCCGACGGGCTTCTGCCAAATGAAGAATCGTATCAATCGACTCTTCTTGAGCCGGACGAATAAATCCGCATGTATTAACAACCACCACATCTCCTTCGGAAGGAGGCCGGTCGTGGTGTACTTCAATGCCGTACTGGTTAAGTCTCCCCAACACCCGCTCCGAATCAACCAAGTTTTTGGCACATCCCAGCGTAATCATTGTTATTCGAGAACCTTCCCCTTCGGAGCTCATTACTTCGGGTTTTTCTGACGTCTACCGAAGACGGAGAATTGAACATAACGATATGGATGATGGCGTAGGTCGTTCAGCAGTTTTTCAAGTGCTGCCAGTGACCGATTGAGCTGATGATAGGCGGCCGTGTCGTTGACGAATAAACCCAACGTCCCTTCGCCGTGGTCAATTTTTTGGCTGATAGAATGAAGATGATAAATCACATCTTCCAGTGAATCAATCATGGGTTTAATGGGAGCGTGACGCAATGAGTCAGATATCATTCCCAACGCAGCAATGGCTTGCCCCAAGTGGTGTCGGTTGTGTTCGATGGATTCGGTGATGTTACGCAAGTTTTGAAGAATATACTGCGCATCGGAAGACCCTGTACGTACGGAGGTATCTACTTGACTGATGACCCGATTGATGCGGTCCAAACTGGCAGTGACGCTACGGATGGAACGTTGAAGGGCCGATACTGTTTCAGTATTAAGCACTGTCTTGATAGCGATCACTACCGTGTCCATCTCTGCCATTAGGGCTACCGTCCGCTGTTTAAGGGGCTCAATGGTTCGATTAAGGGTTTCTTGAAAGCTTTCTTCCACTTCCCCTTGAATGGTATCTTTATTGCGTAGTGCTTCACGTGAAGTGCCAGGAAGAAGAACTACCGCTTTGTTGCCCAATATGTCGCTGTTGACAATCCGTGCCCGACTATCCCGTGGCAAAGTAATTTTCTGATAGAGCCGTAATTCGATATCAATGCGTGGTGGGTGAAATTGGCTCCGATACCACATTTTTTCTACCTTCCCAATCTGATATCCAGAGATGAGGATGGGATCCCCTTCGTGCAACCCTGCCACATCATGATAAGAGGCATACAATGTGAGGGTTCGTTCGAATAAACCAATCCCCCGCAGATAGCGATATCCCATCACTGCTGCAACCACTACTCCAATAAAGAAAACCCCAATTCTTACTTCCTTACGCAAGGTCGTGTCTTTTCCGACGGCGGCAAAGATAACGGATGAGGATAGGGTCGCCGATACTCACGCTATGTGGATTGATGACGGTTTCGCTTTACCCATTCGATATTTCGCATAAGGCCTTCGTATTTGGTCCGTCGGATGGGCATGCCTGCAAAGAGATGGTCAAAATCGTCGGCAGATAGATTTTCCCAGTCGGAATCTTGTAAGTTCCGGATCGAATCGACCGGTTGAAATCGTGGGTCATCCGATGGGCGCGCAAATCGTACGTTCCATGGACATACATCCTGGCAGATATCACACCCAAAAATCCATTCGTTCCATTGGGGAGTATCTTTGGTCGAGAATGGTCCTCGCCGTTCGATGGTGTGATAGGCGATACAGCGCCGGGCATCCACCACTTGGGCACGTACAATAGCACGGGTAGGGCATGCATCCAGGCACCGTGTGCACTTGCCGCACATGTCCGGCATAGGAGCAGGCTGGGGAACCTCCAGGTCGGTTATGATTTCAGATAGAAAGAAAAACGATCCTTCCTGAGGTCGAAGGAGATTGCCGTTTTTACCGATCCATCCCAGCCCCGCTCGAACCGCCCATACTTTTTCCATCACAGGCGCAGAGTCAACACATAGTCGATAACGGAACGGTCCGAGTTCACTTTGCGCAGCGATGACCACACGTTTCAGCTTTTTTTTGAGGGTTTTATGGTAATCTTTGATCTGGGCATATTTGGCGATTTTGTAGGTACAAGAAGCGGGCTGTGCACTTTGGGGGGGATACGGATGAATCAAAACGATGACACTCCGAGCAGACGGTAGCAATCGGCGGACGTCGCGGCGCATCTCGCCATGACGGGACATCCAATCCATGGTCCCGTGCATTCCTTCATTAATCCATTGCTGGAGCCGTTCAAATTCTTTATCTAAGATATCTACGGGGGCAGCTCCTGCCGCACTAAATCCCATTTGACGGGCAAGATTCTGGAATATGGAAACGACTTCGGATGGATGCTTTTGCCTCATTAGGAATCGAATAAAGAGGGTGGAGCTGGCCGACCGATCAGTTGATACGCAGCGGGAAGGGCAATGCGTCCACGAGGGGTTCGCTTAATAAATCCTTGCCGGATAAGGTAGGGCTCATACACATCTTCCAAGGTAGCGGCGTCTTCTCCAAGGGCTACTGCCAACGTCTGCAAACCCACAGGTCCCCCCTCAAACCTGACCACCAGCGTATGCAACAAGCGCCGATCATTCTCATCCAGTCCGTATTGGTCTATTCCCAAGGCATCGAGTGCCCGTTCAAGTAAGTTTTCGTCGATGGTCGTTGTTTTCTCTACTTGGGCAAAATCGCGTAAGCGGCGCAATAACGACAAGGCAATGCGGGGTGTGCCACGCGATCTTCGGGCCAAGGATTGGGCAGTAGGATAATTCACGTTGATGGCCATTTGTTGGGCGGCGCGTTGAATGATTTCCAGCAATTCTTCCGATGTGTAAAAATCCAGCCGCAAGGAAATGCCAAATCGATCCCGGAGGGGTGAAGTGAGGCGTCCTGCTCGAGTCGTTGCCCCCACCAACGTAAAGGGCGACAGATTCAACCGCATGGATCGAGAGGAAGGACCATTATCGATGACAATATCGATGGCATAATCTTCCATTGCTGCATAGAGGTATTCTTCGATAGTAGGTGGCAGCCGGTGAATTTCATCGATAAAAAACACGTCACCGGCTTGAAGATTTAGAAGGATGCCCGCCAAGGTAGCAGGCTTGTCGAGGGTGGGGGCCGAAGTTATTTGAATCCCAACGCCCATCTCTTTGGCAATGATTGTGGCCAAAGTGGTTTTACCCAGCCCTGGTGGGCCATGAAGCAGAACGTGGTCGAGGGCCTCGCCCCGTTCTCGGGCTGCTCGAACAAACACTTCAAGGTTCTCAACAACTTTTCGATTACCCGAAAATTCGGCAAAACAAGCAGGACGATAGGCACCCGGTGCTGGCGTTTCCGATAGCGTTTCCAATATGTGCTTGTGTCGTTGCTTATCCACGACCGCAAATTAAAAGTCACTTCCCACTGCTAAATAAAATTGGCGGTTAGGATTTCTGCCCAATTCAAATCCCCAACCATAATCCAGGCGCCAGTAGTACCCCATCGCCTCGAGGCGTAGTCCCAACCCAGCACCTCCAACCATTGGGAAAGCAGTGGTCTCGACTGTGATATCGAATGGCCCGCTCTGAATGCGATGCTTTCGGATGGCTGCTTCTTTCGAAATCGGTGATCCCCGATTCCATGCTGTACCAATATCACCAAACATCACAAGCTGAAACTTCTCTAAGAAATCACTGCGAATGGGTTTGCCGTGGATGATGTGGAAGATGGCAACACGCAATTCGTTGTTGAGGAGTAAATACCGAGATCCGTTTCGAATATTCTGTGGGAAACCACGCAACGGTGCCACCAGCGCCTGATAGATATATTCGTATTCAGCATCCACGGAAAGATCCGTATTAAATTGAGGAAGAAACCAGTTTTCTTCCCCACCTAAATAGTATACGATTTTCTTCTTGCCCAATGACCATCCCATGCTCAAACGTTGTGCCCATATAATGGGACGTCGCAACGGCAGGTAATGCCGCAGGTCGGCACCCAACACATGAACTTGCGGAACAGAGCTGATGCGTTGTCCCTGGGAAATGACAGCCTCCCAAAACGTTTCGTAGTAGATCTTGCCCCGATATCCTCGATAAAGATTAAACTCGATGGGAAGGAGATCTTGAAACACAATTTCTCCCTTGAGCCCTACCCGATAGTTGTTAAGTGAGGGAGCGGTCAAACTCACGTAATCCATCGACAAAAAGTGAAACTTGTCATGCCGGATCGATGGAGATAATCGAACGAACACCCACGGAGTCAGGGGTAATGTCGCCCGATACGACACCATTTCCGTCACCTGTTGGTAGTAATATCCCAACTGGTTAGTATTGGTCAGGGACGTTCGGTAAAACATCACATCGTGCACCCAGTGCTTGCGACGGTTAATATACCGCAGCCAATAGTCACCCCCTAAGAAATTAAAATTGCTTCGGAAGCCGACTTCGAGCTCGTCGTTGCGAAAAATGTCCTGTAACCGTATGGATGTGAGTGCATTAGCACGGGGAATGTAGTAAAATGGCTGGTTGGGAATGTAAGGATAGTAATAAGAAACCAGCAAGCTATTATCAAGTTGAAGGCGAATATGGCGAGGCAAAAAGGTCAGTTCATAAGGCGAATGCTGAAATCTCGAAGAAGTGCTCGCCTCTTGATTGGAAGGAGTGGCAAGGCTATCCACCGAAAATGAAATGGACTTCGGATAAGGAGATAGCAGTTCGAACGGGGCAGGTGAAGGAGGAGGGGAGGGAAGAGGGGGGGCATAACTTTTTTTCAGCCTTTTGAGTAAGTCCTGACGTGGAGTAAAGGATATGTTCATTATCAACGGATCACTAATGCGGCGTTGGCGGTCTTGCCAAAAAGCCGGGACATTCAGGGCTTTGGTGTCCGGAGTTTTAGCCTGCTTAATGAGTTCTGTGAAAACGTGATAACGGTCTTTTCTGCGTCCCACATACCGAAGGCTATTATTCCCAACCAATGTCCAGCCATGAACATATCCTCCAGCAGATGCCAACCTGTGATATTGGGCAGTGTCGTAATAAATATGGAATGTGTCGATAGCGGCAACTTCACGTTCACCCAACCAGAGGGTATCTATCCGAATCGAATCGGGATGAAAAAAATAGAATGTATCGGTAGTTACATTTGAATCATTGTAGTGAACGATGAGTTCAGAATATTGATACACACTGTCAGGGGTCAGCTGAACGAAGTGAGAAATTGCTCCCTGATCTACCGTGGCTACAATGGTACCATCAGGTAGGGGACGGGGTGCAATTGTTTCCCAATAATAAGGAACTCGGTAAAGATGAGCAAGGTGCCACCTCCGTTTTTTAGCGATTGCTTTTTTGTCGACCCTTGCTTGAACCACTCGAAAAGTGGGCCAAAAAACGGGAGAACGCTGGCGTGGATAACGTAACCAGAGCGTATCGAAAGGACGATTTGAAATAAAAACTACCTCCTCGGGTATCCGTCCAAATTGGGGATGTAAGTCGTCGTAAGGGTCGAGGGTAACGGGAATGAATCGATTTGCCCGCAAGCGATAATAGAAAATATCCGATTGTCCCTTTCGAATTGCAGAAAAAACCATTGCTTGCCCCGAGGAGTCCACATCGAATGCGAGGGGCTTGTCAATATACGTCAATAACCGATCTTCCCCCCATTTGTGTTGTTCCAGATGATACGGGGCGAGGTGGTATCCGAAGTGCCCCGGATAGCACACCCACAATACCCGATGTTTCGGCTGAAAAGCGAATACGAAATAGGCGGCATCGGGATAGGGATGATCTTGTAATATCCCTTCGCGATAGATCACTTCCCATCGGTGGCGCTGCAAATCGGCGACGAGTAGGCGATATCTTCCGTTGCGATGCATTAAGAAAGCAGCATATCGACCATCTTCGGCAAGTTGGGATGCCAAAACTTCCCAGCGTCGCCATCGGCGCGGCAGGGATGCGATACCCTCCGAAGGCGATGTGCCGGCAGACTTGACGCGTTCACGATAGTGCCGAAAAAATTCTCGATGCAATTGCCCCAAACTCTTACCCAGTACAGCATATAATGCCGTTTCTAAATTCTTCTGCACTTGTGCCATGAAGAGAAGGCTCCGAATAGCTTGCACACCGTATTTCGACTTCAGATACCGCCAAAAGGCCATGGCATAGCGGTATCGATCCAATCCTTCCAATTGATTAAACCATCGAAGCCGATGAGAGATCACCGCATTTTTCATCCAATCGTCAAACTTCGCATCCCATTCCCATGCATACATCGTTTTGAATCCGTTGAGTGTCCATTCAGGTATCGTCAACAAAAAGGCATTCTGGACCCGTTCCTGGAGGGTACCCCCAAAGAAAAGGTCGGACAATATCACATCTGAGAGCCCAGCGCGAAGTTGTTCAGCCAGCTCGTAATGATTGCCCGTGAAGAAAATCGTCAGATGATTCACCCGAATGGGAATCAGTCCATGCCCTACGGGTTGAGTCAGTTCTAACGGAAAGTTGGAATGGAACCACTCGTTATAAGAAGAAAATAGGATGACACTTACGGGTGCCCGAAAATGATAATCAAAACTGTCTTGGAGTTGAATAAGGTGCGACTTGGCCATTGTCAGCACCTGCTCTGCCAATGCTTTGGCGCCTTGATGATAATATACCCGAAACAGTCCTTCTTCAACGTAAAACCACTCGCGATCTAAATGTCGATAAGGAGAACGTCCAAATTCGGAATACATTCCCTGACCGAAGAGCGAATGTCCCCACCATAAGATACCAATGCATGAGCTTAATAGTATCCGCTCCATCGTCGTATGAGCCATTCGGAAAAAAGCAACGTCAATATTACGGCACCTATTGCAAACCAATCAATCAATGGAAGGGTGTGCCGGATGGGTATTGGAGGAAGGGGTTTTTCTGCCAATCGTCGGATGGTGGCTGCTATCGTGTCCCATTGGCGGGGGTGATACATGGCTCCACCCGTTTGAATGGCCAAGGCTTTTAGCCATGCGTGCCGTGCCCGAAGGTCTTGATGTTCAATCGTGTTATCCAATACCGCAAATCCATGATGCAATTGCATGGTTTGTTGGCCTAATCGGGCTTGGGCTTCTAAAATATAGATTCCGGGTGGTAATGCAGGTGTTTCTGCAGTATATTCCTCACCATTCCACGCTGCCGTCCATTCTTCTACCACCACTGAATCGTCTTTTCGGATACGGAATCGAATATCTGCGCGGGCATCTTCCATTCCGAGAGCGTTTTTAACTTCAAACCGCCATCGAATTGGCCGTTGTGTGGGATATGCCTCTTGTCCTCCCAACAGACGAAATGCATTCGAATGGGGCATCCTTAAGAATTGCATCAGGCGAGGAATGAGCGCTTGCAAAAGGTTACGTCCTTTTGCTGTTAACCCCCATTGCCACATCCCTTGCCCATTCCATAGAACCAGCGGTTGGCCATCCACATAACCGACACTTACGATCGGATGATGAGAAGTCCCTTCCATAAGTACCATCAAGTTATCATTTACATCAAAGTACCTCATGAGGTCAAACCCTCCCATGTGTTCCGAAATATCTTCTACCGAAAAGTAGGGAAAGTCGTGTCGAAGAACACCAAGGCGGTCATGGACTGCCCGTCGCTTAATCGTCGATTTCAGACGCTGGGCAAGGTAGTGCTCGTTGGTTCGCCCTCCCAATACCACCCATATTCCACCCTTATATTGGTCAAGTTGCCGTTGGAGGAGGGCATTACCGGGAATTTGAGTTAGGGCCGGTAGTTCATACAACACCACTACGTCATATTGTTGCAACTTGGGTAATGGAATACGATGGTGTTGGGCTAAGGAATAAGCATCGATTTCCCAGCCATCCATTTGACTCATGGTCCGTCGGAGAATACCGATATCGGGGTGCGGGCCTACACTTATCAATAGGGCTTTATGTTGAAAGGCCGATGCCTTGATCAAAAAGTGACGTATGTTGTTATTTAAATTGGTTTCGGCATCCAGTGGAGCAATTCGAATTGTAATTTTATGCAATCCGGTATCCAAAGGGGGGAGCATTAATCGGAGCGGTTCATTCCTCAGACGAGACCAATCTTTAGTTATTTCCAAGACCTTGTGTTGATCAACCAGAAGGGTTAAGTGACCTTGACCAAGGGCTTTTAGGGGGGCGTCGACGTATACGTGAATGGGTACGGCGTGTCCAGCTCGGACCGTTCGGGGATACTCAACGGAGGCAATCCGTGCATCGATGTGGGATGATGAATCACCCATACCCACGACAAACAAAGGTGGAACACTTTCCCGCATCACCGCATCTGGCGAAGCCCCCGTGTTGTGAATCCCATCGGTGATCAATAACACCCCATGCAGAGGCCGTTCTGTATACCCCTTCTGAAGATGGACTAAAAAGTCTGTCAGGTTAGTGAACGGGTCATCAAATAAATGGGGCATACCTCGCCGGACCAAATCCCCCCATAACAATGTGTCCATATGCCATTGACCGGCATGCGTTTTCAATAAATTGCGAAGCCGAACAAAAAATGTGTCGCGATAATAGGTCGAATCGGCCGATGCCATAATCGAGGATGAATGATCCACCCCTACTACCAATAAAGGATGGGGGCGAACTTGATGGACCCTTTCGATGTAGAAGTTCAATAACAACGTGCCTAATAGGCCAAGCGCAAGGGTACGCATTCCCCACAAAACATAGCCGTAGGGTCGCTGTTGCCGTATCCAGTTGCGATAATAGGCGTAAGAAAAGCCTCCAGCAGCAACCCAAATCAGAATCAGGAGTAAAGGCCACCCCTGCACATTAGAGATAATCGTCACAAAATATCGCGCTTTACAGTGGCAGGATGTATCGAGGTGATGCAAAAGTAAGTCTTGCCCTTCCTTTGCATATGAAGGTCGGATAATAATAAAAAGCCCCATGGAAGCAACCTTCCATGGGGCAGTCCGCACCGCTCGCTGCTGCTATTGCCTCTTATTGGGAGGTTGTGTTGTTATCTCCAGTTTGCCTGCACCTACAATGACGAGACTTACGACATTTAACCCATTGGTGAAATTGTTGGCTGTTCAATATGCGATGTGCAGCACGGGCATACCGAATCTTGCATTGGCGGAGTGTTTTCAAAAGTTGTTTTTTTCGCGGGTTGTTGCGGAGAGATTGGCGCGTCTGCTGAATCAGCCGGCGTAGCTGTTGTTGAAATTCTGCAGGGGTGATTTGCCCATGCTGTAGTTTCCGGATAATCTTGCGAAGCTGTGCGTTGGCATGAGATAAGATTTGGTGATGAATTTGGCGAATGGCTTGATGAATACCACATGCACATTGGCAGTATTTTCGGTGGGCCCGCTTCAAGGCTTGTTTTTGGATGCCACTTAACCCATGGATCTGACACGGCGGATGGGATCCTTCCGTCCATGCTTGGGTGGTAGCTTCTTCGCCTTCATCCCATCCCACGCCGTCATCGATCAGTTCAAACATTTGTGTTTCTCCCCCCTCTTGAATCAAAGGCGATTCCAGCCGAACATCTTCTGGAAACGTGAGACGTGATTCGTCCAATGGGGGCTTTGCATTGGCGTCATTGGTGGCTTCTACTGCCTGTGCAGCTGGCGAGTCCGTTACTTCCGGAGCAACGGTATCTTCCTTATTACAACCGATCATTACGAGCGTTGACATAAGCCCAACGGCAAGCCGCTTTTTCCATAAGTTATTCATGGCACTGATTTTTTCGGTTCGACTATTTGGATGACCAAGCCATAACGAAGGTTTAAATTTGCCCCGTTGAAATGTTTTTGTGACCATGAAACAGCTTGCTATTATTGGCTTTTTAATGAGTGGCATTGCCCCCATCTTAGGTTTTATTCCCCCATTGTCAGGTATATCCAATGGGGTGAGCCTGCTTGGAACAATATTGATTTTGTATGCATATTGGAAAATAGGACGAAACTGGCAGGATCCTGCTCTCCGACAATATGCCCATCGGATGATTTTTCTGGCGTTGGCAACAGCCCTTATTTCCGTCTTTCTTGTTTATAAAGTGATAACGATTGCTTCTGCTGCCGGTATAGACTTTCAGTCCCTGCAAGATCCGGCAAATCTTTCTTCCATTGAGTTTCAACAAGATCTTCTGGCAGCATTTTCAGGCAGTACTAGCACCTTATCCTTATGGAGCATCCTGCTATTTATTACCTTGATCTTCTGGGCATGGTTTTTTTATCAGGCCAATAAAGTTATTTCTCAACGTACTGGCAATGACACTTTCCGAATTGGCGGCCTTTTTATGATGATCGGCATACCTACCGTGATAGTATTCGGCCTGGGGTTTTTGCTCAGTTGGATCTCTTATTGGATCTTGTTTGTGGCGTTTTTGTCGTTCCCAGAGTATCCGCCGGTAACTTCTAATGGGTCATCTAATGAGCGGTGATCCGATGGAGAAAAGCACGGGAATTTGTTGGATATATGTGACGTGTAGTTCGGAAGCGGAAGCGCGTCATATTGGACAAGCAGCCGTTACCCAACGCTTGGCCGCGTGTGCCAATATTTTACCCAATATGCGTTCCATGTATTGGTGGGAAGGAAAAGTCCAGCACGATGCTGAAACGGTTCTTATCTTAAAAACGACCCGGTCAACATATCCCGCGCTTGAACGCCTTATTGCTGACCTGCATTCGTATTCCGTACCATGCATACTGGCATTCGATGTCGCCGAAGGCCATCCTCCTTATCTTGAATGGGTCCGTCGGAATGTAATCAGTGAATAATTCGATGGGGTCCGTGTTAAAAGGTATTCGGCGAGCATGGACGTTGCCAGTGTGGGTGGCTGCTTTGGGCTATTTCGTCGATATTTTTGATCTGGTACTTTTTAGCATGCTGCGGGTCCATAGTCTGATGGACTTGGGGCTGGACAAAGAGTTTATCCTCTCCGAAGGTGAAAATATCCTCGCAGGCCAGATGTTGGGTTTCTTATTGGGGGGGATACTGTGGGGTGTATTGGGCGATAAGATAGGCCGCAAGGCAATTCTTTACGGATCTATTGCCCTTTATTCGGTGGCCAATATTGCCAATGCGTTTGTGTCGGATGTACATGCCTATGCGGTGGTGCGATTTTTTGCGGGACTGGGGCTGGCTGGCGAGTTAGGGGCCGCTGTTACCCTTGTTTCAGAACTATTGTCAAAAGAACTCCGCGGATACGGTACTATGTTGGTGGCTACGATCGGGTTGCTGGGAGCAGTGGCCGCTGGGCTGTTGGCACATACCTTCCATTGGCGGGTGATGTATATCATCGGGGGCTTGTTGGGCATTGCCCTTCTGATCACGCGGGCCAAAGTGCTTGAATCGAGCATGTTTGATCGGATCAAACAAATGGATGTTCCTCGGGGAGCTTGGCTACGCCTTTTTACTTCCCGAGATCGTTTTGCTCGTTATATCAAGGGTATTCTAATTGGTGTTCCCATCTGGTATTCGGTGGCAATCCTCATCGTATTTGCGCCGGAAATGGCTCGATTCCTGGAAGTTAAAGGAGAAGTGAGTGCCATTGATGCGGTGATGTGGTGTTATCTGGGAGTGGCTGTCGGTGATATGCTGAGTGGTACTTTTAGTCAACTTATCCGAAGCCGTAAAAAAGCAGTTCTTCTTTTTCTTACTGTGTTATCCGTTCTTGTGGTGGCTTACTTTCAATTGCGCGGTGTTCCCGCGTGGTTTTTTTACCTTGAAAGTTTCTTTATCGGTATTGCCACAGGATATTGGGCGGTTTTCATTACAATTGCTGCCGAGCAATTCGGAACCAATATACGGGCCACTGTGGCCACAACCACTCCCAACTTCGTTCGGGGATCGGTTGCCCTTATTACCCCTACCTTTAAGCTCCTTCGACAACATGTTTCGATTAGTGTCGCCGCCCTGCTCATCGGGGTAGTGGTTATTGCCTTGGCCTATTGGAGCATTCTTACCATCCAAGAAACGTACGGAAAAGACCTCGACTTTATCGAAGAATTATAGTCATCCTCACTAAATGAGTATGACCATTCCAATTTTTTTCGGTGTTTTTTTCCAGTTGGGTCGTAGATGTAGACAATCCACAGTCGGACCGATAGGTGCAGCCTGGGTATACGAGTAGTTGGTAAATAGGGAGATCGGATGAGGAACTATTATGTGATTTACCGTACCAATCGGAGCGTACCTTGCTTGGTGTAATAAGGAGTAATGAGGAGATAATAATAGGCCCCTTCAGGTACGGGGTGGTTTTCAAAGGTGCCATCCCATTCAGTGGCGTCTCCATGGATGCCGGGATGAGCAAATCGGGGCGGATCACCATGGTAAAACATAACTTGGCCCCATCGATTGTAAACGTAAAGGTGATAGTATTCACATTGGTCCACTCCACGGACAAAGAAGGTTTCGTTAAATCCATCGTCGTTGGGTGTAAAAATGTTGGGAATAAACAGATTGGCATCGGGAGCAGGTAGGTTAACCGTTACTACCAGTGAGTCGGCACATATGCTGGTTGGCTGGGTAATCATTCCCAATTGATGGGGTCCTTCGTCACCGGCTAATGTTTGATGATATTGACCAGGATAAATTAAATAACGATTCCATCGCCATCCGAAGGGTACACTTACTGGAGAATCGGCTTGAGCTATTATTTGGAGGTTGCATGTGTCGATGGTCCAGTCAAAGGTAGGTGAGATACGGGTGTTGACCCATATTTTTGCTTCAGCAGTGTCTGCACATCCTCCCATTCGGGTGGCAATAAGTCGAATGACATACCACCCGCGATCGGGCCACGTATAGGAGAAGCTATCGGCTGTGGAATAAGGGAAAGGCTCATTGGGGATTTCCCAATAGATGGAGTCGTAGTTGAGCGATCGGTTCCATTGAAACGATTTGAGGACACAGGAGTCGGCATAGATGCCAAGTGCAGCATAAATTCTGTCAAGTGAGAAAAACTGTTCAGCAGTGTCAGCACACGGTTTTCCGGGTTCGATAACCAATCGGACATGATAGGTGCCAGGGCTGTCGTATGAATGAATAGGATGCCAGTTCAGGGTATCGGTAGTATTGTCGCCAAATGACCACTCCCATTGCTGGGAAGGTGTAGATTGGTTGATAAATCGTACACTTCCAAGGCACGAGTCAGTAATTTGATAGGTAAAATCCGCAGTGGGAATGAAGGGAGCTTGTAGGCGTATTGAATCGGTGTCTGCACAGTACCAATCGGGATCGGTAATCAAGTAAACCCATACGGGGGTAGTGTCCGCAAGGGTGATGGTGAGAGCAGGAGAAGAATCGATATGTGAAGGAGGACGATACCATACGAAAGAATCGTAGCGTGGGCTTTGATTGCGCAGGTGCCATATGTTAATGCATTCTCCCGAATCGGCTCCAATTTGAGCAATGGATTGGTCGTAGGCATGGACCACGAGGCTATCTGTATCGGCACCGTCACATAATCCGAACCCATACACTTCCAGAACAACGGTATAAGTGCCGGGAGAGTCATAGGTATGCGTTGGATGAACGGAATGGCTGGTATGCCCGTCGCCGAAATGCCAGACCAGGCTATCCGACTTGCTGGAACGATTAATAAAGCGAAAGGTATTTTCAGCACAATGGAGCGTATCGGAAATGAAGTCGGCATAGATGGGAGGTAGATCAAAATGGATCTTGAAAAGTGCATTGTTACAGTTGGCGCTGTTGTTGGTAGTGGAAATGGTATTGGCAGGATAAGTGGGGAAATCGCTGTTTCCACCACACCCTGCACACACCGACTGGAAAATGGTGCCATCTTTGGAAAATCGAGATGTCCCGCCATCAACGTGTTCCGAACTCGCTGCCCCCCCGTAGAAGGACGCATAGAGGAGGGCTTGCATATTGTCATTCCACACGGATAAGTAGAAATCTTGCCCGGTAGAAAACTTTTGATAGGCATTGGGGGTAATGGGGTATCCAGTGATTGAACCAAGTCGTGAGATGCTTTCTGCCCAACCAGAAAAGTAAATTCGGCCACATTCATCTACCATGAAGGCGGATGGGGCAAGGTCGGGTTGGGATCGGTAGGGTAAGCCAAAGGTACCCGAGATAAGCACCGAATCTAATGCCGGCGTAAGCTTCACAATAAAATGCTTGGCACCGGGCACAGATGCTGGTGCGTTGCGTTGGGGAAATTGCGAAGACTCTGTTTGACCTACTACGTATACTTCGCCCGTTTCATTAAGATCCACCAGATATACTTGGTCATATGCATTTGTGCCAATATAGGTTCCTGCCAATCGTTGGGTGCCAGTGGCGCTCAGCCGTAGTATGAATCCGTCGACGCTGTCGTGATAGCTGGGTTGGGCACCTCCTGTGGCATCAATGGCATTAGCACTGGTTGTACCGCCAACTACGTAGATAGAACCATCAACGGCCTCGCGAAGCCCATAAGCAGCGTCGGTACCACCCCCACCAATGTAGCTACTCCATTTCAACGTTTTTAGGTCATTGCTTAACCGGAAACACACACCATCTTGAGGCCCCCCCAACGATCCATCGTAGGCACCAAAGGTAATTGGAAAATTAGAGGACCGACTTGATGAAGCCACCAATATATCCCCATTGGCAGCTGTGATAACTTCCCCGCGGTATACGTCGCCATAGTTGTATCCCGTAGGGAGGATATTGGTATAGCTGAATTGGGAATAGTATCCATTGAGGCCATCACGGTCAGTACCCCCCATCAAAGTAGATGCCGACAACTGGGTGCCATCCTCAGAAAAGATGCTGATGAAAATGTCGTGCATGCCCATGTGGTTGGTTTGAAATGCACCAGGGGTGACGGGAAAGTCACCCGATTCGGTCGTGCCCATCACTACCAATCGGTTGGCATGGTCTACCACCATGCTATGAGGTTGCTCATCTCCACTTCCTCCAAGAAAGGTAGCAAAGAGCAGTTGAGTGCCCACGGCATTAACCTTCCAGATGGCCACGTCACGGGCAATATCGCCCAGCCATTGTCCACCGGGACCTCCCCCGTTATATGTGGGATCAAATGCGCCTGTGGTGACAGGAAAGCTAACACCATAAACCGTACCACCGGCATATCCATTACCTAAAGTGTCCGGAGTCGCTGTGAAACCCCAATTGTCAGAATAGGACCCAGAATATGTTGAGAATATGTAGATGGGGTCAATGGCAATGGGAAGTTTGGTAGTCACATCTGAAGGCAAAGAAAAACGCACCTGGTTGGGGGATGCAAGTTCAAAAGCAATGGGAAGAATAGACGAATCAGGAAGGGTATATGCCGACGGGGATAAATCAGTGAGGACGCCTACGCAAGTGTGTATTTGAAGGTGTCCTTCTGGGAGGAGGCTGAGTGAATCAATGCCCATATAGCGAAGTCGGATATCTTTCGGCTGTGCATCTTCGCCTACTTCAAACCACATTTTGAATTGCTTGCCATCACTTTCCAAGCGAACATCAATGCCTTGCCATATATCGGAGGCGGTAACCACCTTATAGACTGGTACCCGGCTACGCCATTGCATCGGATCACGGCCTAAATAATAGTTGTAATAGTACGGTTGCACATGATGAGGCCGCCACCGAACAGCAACTGCTTGCTCGAAAATAATATCAAAAGAATGGGCACGTGCTACCCCCCGATGTGACCCCGAAAACGGAATATGTGGATGATCAGGTATCTCGTAAACAACAATACGCATCCCGTAATTGGTAAGAAATACTTCATGGTTCGGCAGCGAAAGCCGATACTCAAACTGCCCGCTCCATTGTCCTTGATTCGGGACAAACCCGTTGCCCATGGCAAAGAGCATCGATACAACATTCCAGCCGAACCAGATCAGTAAAAACCGGCAAATTCTTGCATGAAAAACAAGTGCATCAAGCAAGTCAATGTTGTATTTTGCGCCTTGGAAAAACATTGCAAGTATATGTGGTTTCGAATTTCTAATGTATTGGCCTTATTTGTATTAGCTCTAGTAATGTTAACGGGTTATTTAGAAATAGCAGTGGTGAAAGTTACTACCCCCGAAAGTTATCAAATTCACAGCTATGGCATATGGGAAGGGCTTGAGTTTGAAGTGCCCGCCCTCTCTGATTGGATCGGAAAGGTAATGACAGTGGTGAAAATAGCATTCGGAATCGCTTTTTTGATCGTAGTCGGCGTGATCTTGTCGGGACGGCGGTTCACACTCCAGCAACGACTGTGGGAGGTCTTGCTGATTTTTGAAATCTTGGTGATGATTCTTACAATATGGATGTTGTCAGAACTTGCCGACGAATTGGGCGGTAAAATTGAATTCAGCTTGGGCGCCATTCTCTATATAATGGTGATCGCAATCTCCGTTCTGGGATGGCGGGCCACCCTACGGGATATTTTGTTGTACAAGCGCCGTAAGGGACGGCAGGTGCGTTAATAATGTTATCTTCTGTCGTTGAAAAGGGTTGAACTTGTTATTTAGAGGATCATGACTCGAGAATCCGAATTTCTTAAAGATCGCCTCCGGGCATTTAAGCGTCGACTTTACTTATACCAAGCCCTGCGGGGGGCAATCGAATCAGGGGTGATTACCCTCATATGGGGGCTGCTGGTAATGGCTGTGGCATATTACTACCCCATGGCAAGCATGTGGCGGACAATCCTTTTCTACGGTTCAGTACTTGTGTTGGCAAGCATATGGGCGTGGCGAATGCTGTGGCCATTGTGGCAGGCCATTACCTTGCAGCAGGTACTCTCAGATGAAGCTGCAGCGGTCATTATCGGATTACATTTTCCCGAAATCAAGGATCGATTACTAAATATATTGCAGCTGGAACAAATGGCCAACGCCCCCGAGACGGCCCATGCCCGGCAATGGATTGAAGCCGCCATTGCCCAGAAGACCCAATTGCTTCGGCCAATCCCTTTTCAAATGGCAGTACGATTTCGGAAGCTTCGCAGATATTGGCGCTATTGGGTACCTGCATTGATCGTGTGGGCACTGGTGGTGTGGTTGGCACCATATGTGATCTCCGAGGGATCTGAGCGCATTATCCATTATGCCAAGCCAATGAATGCCTTTGCACCGTTTCAGTTTGTAGTATTGGGGTCCCCCCTGAGGGTACCTCGAGGCACCAGCCTCGAACTACAGGTGCAAATTCGAGGACGAAAGCTTCCAGACCGGGTCAGCATCGAGCTGGAAGGGCGTAACTATTGGATGCATCGCCGCTCCGATTCGGTGTTTTTCTTTATGATACATCATCTTGTGAAATCCCTCCGGTTTCGGATGCATGCAGACGGTTTTTATAGTGAATGGTATCCAATCGAGGTAGTGCCTTCACCTGCATTGGAAAGGATTGAAATCACCGCGCAATACCCCGACTACTTGGAAATCCCTCCCCAGAGATTTCGTGAAGCTGGACAATTGGAAGTGCCGGTGGGAACCCAATTGGAATGGCACCTTCATGCCCGTGATGCCGAAACAGTGCTGTTTCAATGGGCAGACTCAACCCATGTGGCACATCGAACGGGGCAATCAGCTTTCCGATATCATCGGAAAATACTCAATGGAGGAACATATCGGGTGATCGTCCAACATCCCTCAGCCATTAAAGTAGATTCACACGATTACGTGGTGGTTGTGGTGCCAGATGCCCCCCCCACAATCGATGCCCGTTTTATTATGGATACTATCGCCTACCAGTATGTAACAATAGAAGGTGAAATTGCCGATGATCACGGATTTAGCCGATTAGTCTGGGCCATAGGAAAATCTGCTGGACCCAACTCAAAAATTCGTTGGCAATATTGGCAGATGCCATTACCCAAAGGAGTGCTCCACTATCGATTTTTGGACTGGCGCCCCCTCGATAGCCTGTGGCAAGGTGCGGAAGAACTACGCATGTACATCGAAGTATGGGATAACGATGCCGTGACCGGTCCAAAGTCAGCACGAACGCCATTGTGGACGCTGCGAAAACCATCACCAGATAAGCTTCGAGAAGAAGAAGCACGCCACCAACAAATGGCCCAACATCATATGAATACCGCATACACTGCTTCCCGCTCTACCCGACGCCGCCTAGAAGAACGCCTGATGCAAATGATTCAGCAGTATGAACTTCGATGGCAAGACCGACAAATGATCCAACGACTCCTTGAAGACATCCGACGACAAAAGACCGAATGGGAAAACGCCCTCGAAGAGCTGAAAAGGGCCGAAGCCCGTCAACAGCAAACTCAACAAGTGGACTCGCAAACCCTCCAACAAATCCGACAACTTCAACATCGAATGAAGGAAATATTTGACGAAGAATTTCAAAAACAACTGGCTGAACTGGAACAAATGATCGATAACGGCTGGAAGCGAAACCTCGAACAAAAGTTGAACGAATTGCTGCAACGACAGCAAGCTATTGAAAAAGCTATGGAACGAGATATGGCCATGTATCGGCGGTGGCGTCTCGAACGTTCAATGGAGTGGCAAGCCCTCAAATTAGAAGAACTGGCAGAAAAGCAGCAGAAGTTGGCACAACACACCCGCAACAATCAAATGCCCGCCGACTCATTGGCACGTCGCCAAGACTCCCTTAATCAGGCACTGGATTCCATAGCAGCAGCCCATCAACGGCTTCAACAGCAAGCCCGAGAACTCAACGAACAGATCCCCGACCTCGAACAACAATTTCGTCAGACCCGCAGCATGATGCAAAACGCTGCAGATCGTTTGCGAGACGGACAACAGTCAAAGGCAGCCTCCCCACAGCAAGATGCGGCCCAACAACTTCAACAGATGGCCGAAAAAATGATGGCATCCCTTCAACAACGACGCCAGAATGTTCTCATGGTAAGCCGCCGCAAACTTCGTCAAATCCTTGATAACCTACTGGAAATATCCACCCGACAAGAAACATTGGAACAGCAAGGACGTACCACCCCTCCCCGTAGCCGACGCTTCCTCAAACTGATGGAACAACAGCGCCAACTCAATGAAGTAACGGTTGAAATCCGAGACAGCTTACAGGCATTGGCCAAAGATGTACCCCTTATTCGACAATACATCTTTAAGGAACTCCGATCCATTCGTCACTATCAAAATATGACGGTTCGGGCAATGACCGAACGCCAAATAGGACAGATGCTTCAAGGGCAACGCCGCGTGATGATGCACACCAACAAACTGGCATTGATGCTGTCCGAAATCCTCGATAATATCACGGTGCAATTATCTTCAATGATGTCGGGCAGTCAGCAATGCCATTCCCCGTCTCCGTTGCCATCCCCTTCATTACAGCAAATGCAACAAATGCAACAAGGCATTCAACAACAACTTCAGCAATCGATGCAAGGGCAGAAAGGGCAGCAACAAGGAAGGCAGCAGAAGGGACGCCAGCAAATGACCCAGCAAATGGCCCAAATACTCATGCAACAAGAAATCCTTCGATACCACATCCGTCGTCTCCGACAGGAACAAAACAAGGAAGCCAAAAAGCGTTTAGGACAGCTCCTACAAGAGATCGAAAAAATGATGGAGCAGGTGGAACAAGACATCGTCCATCAACGAATCACACCCGCCACCGTCGAGCAGATGGAACGCATCCAAGTCCGCATGTTAGATGCCGAACGTGCTCAACGCCAACAGGATGAATCCCCCGAACGTCAATCAAGAACCGCCAAAGCCATACCACCACCCGTGCCGCCTGCCTTAGAAAAATACCTCCGGGAGAAACAACGGCATGTAGAGATCCTGCGTCGTATTCCTCCTCAATTTCAGCCATTTTATCGCAATAGGGCCCGGCAATATCTCCAACGCATCCCTTAAAATCTCAAAAGAAAATCTATATTTGCCCACCAAGGCCATTCCACTAAATCCCATTGGCAATGAAAAAAATCAGTGTAATAACTCTTTCGTTAGCAGCTATCCTCGTCACCATTGGGTGTGACCGTAATAAAAATGTTGAATTGCCTTCCGCCTGCTTCGTCGCCAATAAAACCGAAGTATTTACTGGGGAAGCCATCGATTTTGAGAATTGCTCGCAAAATGCCCATCATTATCAATGGGATTTTGGCGACAGTACCTACTCCACAGCCGAAAATGTTACGAAAGCGTTTGCCGTGGCTGGACGATACGTTGTTAAGCTAACAGCTTATGATGAAAACGAAAAATACGTTTCGGTGACCACCCAACTGATCACAGTTAAAGAAGGCACTGAAAACCCACCCCATGCTTGCTTTACGGCTCCCGATACTGTGGAGATCAACCAGCCAGTACTCTTCCTTAACTGTTCAGAATATGCCCTTACCTATGAATGGGATTTTGGCGATGGTGGAACGTCCACTGCCCTCAACCCCTTGCATGCGTATGCAACGGAAGGAGTGTATCAAGTAAAACTCACTGCCCACGGTGTCAAAGAAACCAAGGACGATACTACCCAGACCATTGTCGTTGAACGTCCGGTTCATTACTACCTAACAAAGCTGAAGCTTACCAAATACCCTCCCAATAAAGGAAGTATTCTCAATCCGTGGGATCCCATACAAGGCGGTCTGGGCAATGTAATGCCCGACATTTACATCGCCTTTAAGTCGCAGAGTGGCTTCCCAAGTGGAACCACTCCCGTACGGAACAATCAGCTATCCGCGCCGGTGGAATGGAATATCTCCGGTGTTGAACTTACCGATGAACCATGGGTTTTTGAAGTCTACGACGATGATTCACAAGACGGTGGGGGAGAAGAGCAGATGGGTGCAGTGGTCGGCAATGTGATTCGGTTGGGTGGAGATAATGGTAAAGCTACCTTGACCAATAGCGACGGCTCCATCGAACTCGAAGTTCATTACGTGGTCCAGTAGATAGGGTGAGGCACAATAGGCGGCGATTGGTGCTTTTCGATTTTGACGGCACCCTCACCTGTCGCGACTCATTGGGTGCATTTCTGTGGAATGCTTACCCGATCATTCCAAGGATGTGGCGGGGAATACGCGCCATCCCCTTTTGGCTGATGTATCAATTGGGAGCGCGTTCAGCAGATCAGGCCAAGGAAGCCATTTTTGGAATTTTCTTTGCAGGATGGGAAGTGGAACGATTTCGAAAATATTGTGAGGCATTCGCACACACATCCATTCCCTCAATGATTCGAACACCAGTTTATCGTATCTTACAATATCATCGGAGAAGGGGAGACAAGGTATGGATAGTGAGTGCATCTCCCGAAGACTATTTGCAACCTTGGACTCATGCCCAGGGCGTCCAACTGATTGCCACTCCCATCGAAAAGAAAAATGGACGCCTTACCGGACGATTTGCAGGACCCAACTGTCGAGGACAGGAAAAAGTACGCCGCATCCGAGAAAATATCGACTTGGCAGCTTACGATGAAATCATTGCCTATGGCGATTCTCCCGACGACTACCCCATGATGAAGTTAGCCCATCAGGCATATTATCGGCCGTTTCAGCGAATTCGATCGGGATGATCCCGAAGAAATGATTGCCATGAGCTACCCCCTTGCCTCAACGGAAGGGAGGGTCCCGAAAGATAAGCGTATGCGATGCCAAGTGCATCAACGGCGTCAGGCTGATCCGATAAATAAACAGAAAATTTGCCAAACTGGGGCGCCAAGAATTGCTCCAATGTGCGCTTAGAGGCGCGACCGTTGCCGGTAATACGCTTTTTCACTTCCGCCGGAGATAGCTCCATATAAGCAATCGAATGACTATAGGCCAAACTCATCATCATGCCAATCACGCGGCCCAACTTCAGACTGGTTTGAACGTTATGTTGATAAAACGGACTTTCAACTACGATTACATCCGGATTGTGGTTCGTTAACAATCTACCTACCTCCCGGTAAATATGAAAAAATCGGCGATTTAAGTCCCATTTGCCATTAAGGCGTAGCACCCCCATTGTGTGCAGGGAATATGTGTTGTTGGAGATACTTTCCACGACGGCATAGCCAAGTCGGTGAGTCCCTGGATCAATTCCGAGTACTTTCTGTAGCTTTGATCCCCCTTCGAAAGTTGAAGGCATTGATTTCGATTGATAA
>CAYVLB010000011.1:0-26103 GCA_964452325.1 uncultured Sphingobacteriales bacterium
TCCAATGGAAGCACTGGAATGAAGCATATCCGCTGGCCCAATCTACTCAAGAGGTGTTGATGGTGCACCTCTATACCGACTGGCGGGGATGGTGTAAGCGAATGGAACGAACCACTTTTCGTGATCCACGCGTGGTGGAACTCATTAACAAAGAGGTAGTGGCCGTTAGGATCAACCCCGAGAAACACGGGAAATATAAGGTAGATAATGGCCAGGAGGTTGATGCTCGAACGTTGGTACGGATGCTTTCGAATAATCGGCGTTTTGGATATCCAACGCATTTTTTCTTATTGCCCAAGACGCGTCAGATTTTCCCGCAGCCGGGCTATCAATCATCAGAAGCGTTTTTACAGACGCTTCGGAGATACATTTCCCTTAATCGATCGGGAGGTGGTTCGTCGTCTCCGACAACCCCGTAGGTGAACATCTTGCTGGGGGAGTATTGAATTTTGCGGACTGATTAAATACGTCGGCATGGGGCCGAAGTCGCATAGGTACGCATCTCACAAGATTATAGAAAATGTAGAGGTGGTCGATGTTGCCGTTAAGGGCAAATCGATTGCGCGGGTCGGTGATTTGGTGATCCTTCTGGATGGGGGGGTGCCAGGTGATGTGGTGGATATTAAAATTCGTCGGAAGCGTAAGAACTACTGGGAAGGATATCCCATTGCGTTTCACCGCTATTCTTCATACCGTGTATCGCCTGTATGTGGGCACTTTGGGAAATGTGGAGGATGCAAATGGCAAGACATTGACTATACTCATCAGCTTCGGTTTAAGGAAAAGATGGTGCTGGACAATTTCGAGCGGGTTGGTCGGATTGAGCTACCATCGCTACATGCCATTTGTCCATCGCCAGACCTATGGGGATATCGTAACAAAATGGAGTTTTCTTTTACGGGGCGGCGGTGGCTATCGCCTGAGGAGGTGGCTTCAGGACACCCGGTTGAGGACCGCCGAGGGTTAGGACTTCATTTTTCAGGGCGCTTTGATTGGATTGTTCATATCGATGAATGCCATCTTGAACCATCGTATCATAACGAATTGCGCAATCAAATTTATCGAAAGGCATGTGCGTTAGCAATTCCCTTCTATAATCCCATTGACCATCGACAGGGATTACGATCGTTGGTGTTACGTTGCAATCTTGAAAACGAATGGATGGTTGTGTTGGTAGGTTCGGTGCCGCTGTCGGAACCTATAAAGACATTGTTAGATAATGTGGCCCAGATGGAACGGGTGCGGAGCGTTTACTACGGAGTTAACCCGCGGCGTAACGATGCGCTTTCTAAGGTGGAGTTGGTGCATTGGGCGGGAGTACGCTATTTGCGTCAGCCTATGGGGCCTCGGACGTATTATGTGGGCCCGTTGTCATTTTTTCAGCCCAATACGCGTCAGGCAGTTAACTTGTATAATCGGGTGCGGGAATTCGTCCCTCAAGGAACAGAGTTATTGTTAGATGCATATTGTGGGGCAGGGACGATCGGCTTGTGGGTGGCCAATAAGGTAAAGCGAGTTGTCGGGATTGAGACGGTAGAAGAGGCAGTAAGAATGGCGCGATATAATGCTGAGCAAAACGGCATTGATGGGGCGGAATTTCATCATTTATCGGTTGACGAACTGGATTCCTTGCCATATTCTTATGACGTGGTGGTTGTAGATCCTCCCCGTGTAGGGCTCAGTCGTTCGATGTTGCGTTTCTTACAGCGAACAAAGCCGCCGAGAATTATTTACGTAAGCTGCAATCCAGCCACGCAGGCGCGGGATGTAGCAGAACTGATGCCGTATTATCGGGTGGTTTATGCTGAGCCATTCGATATGTTTCCTCATACTTCTCACGTAGAAAACTTGATAGTTCTTGACCACCGCAGCGCATCCGGATGAGGTATGGGACCTGTTTAGGTCCCGTTTCATAGCACGGTTTGGGGTAGATCCCCATAGTGATATTCATCTGGTGTTGTTTCAACTTGGCCTTGAAACATTGCGTTCGATTCCGAAACATCTTGACAAGGAAGAAAAGGTACGGGTAATGGATCTTGGATTGGTTTCTCTTATGGTTGTTTTGGGCATGGCGAGATGGACGGGATGGGAAGGATACTTTCCTACATATGAGTTAGACAAGTCCAAGGTTCGGGCTAATGCCCCCAAGATTGATATAATCCGTGAAGGGTTGATGCGTCGTTATTCTTTTTTGTTGGATGATACAAGTGGGGGGGAAGGATAAACTGGTAGATGTAGATTTGTTTTTTCCGAAATAAGATGAAATGGGGCATGCATTACTGATATCCTTGTCAGCGATTTTGGTGCTAGGTATTTTGGCCCAATATGTGGCATGGCGTATTCGTATTCCGGCTATTTTACCGTTGCTGATTGCGGGGTTGTTGGTAGGGCCTTTGTCTTCATTGGTGTTACCGGGTGGGGAGAAGTTGTTGGAGGTCGGCCAAATTTTCTCGGATGACTTTTTGATGGCGTTTGTGTCGTTGTCAGTGGGAATCATCTTATTTGAGGGGGGGCTGACACTTCGTTTTAGTGAGGTGCGGCACCTGACGGGAGCAGTGCGTAATTTGCTGACAATAGGGGTATTGCTCACCTTTGTAGGGGTCAGTTTAGCTGCTTATTATTGGGTGGGTCTTTCTAAGGAGTTGGCCTTGTTGTTTGGGGCATTGATGACGGTTACTGGGCCTACTGTGATTTTGCCGGTGCTCCATAATGTGCGTCCGAAAAAGTCGGTGGCAACGGTTCTGAAGTGGGAAGGGATATTGATTGATCCTATTGGTGCCCTTTTTGCCGTGCTTATATTTGAGTTTATTGCGATAGGTGAGCTGAGTACTTACTACTCAGTGGAAGTGATGCGGTCGTTCATCATTACGTTATCTACGGGGGCGGGTATGGGTGTGGGGGGAGGATTGTTATTGGCTTATTTGATTCGACGCAATCGAGTGCCTGCTTATTTGCGCAATGAGGTGGCCTTGGCTTTGGTGGTATTTGTGTTTAGCTTATCAGAAATGCTGATGCCTGAATCGGGGTTGATGGCTACTACGGCGATGGGGATTGTATTAGCCAACATGCGACTAGAAGAGGTGAAAAATATTCTTTCGTTTAAGGAGGACATTAGCATTATTTTAATTTCTGTGCTGTTTATTGTGCTGTCGGCCCGGGTGGATGCTGATCAACTGACCCATTTGGGTTGGTCTGCTTTATATGTGATGTTGGTTCTTTTGTTTGTGATTCGTCCGGTGGCGGTGTGGGTAAGCACGTGGCGTAGTTCGTTATCGTGGAAAGAGCGATTGTTTATTGGACTGATGGGGCCTCGAGGGATTGTGGCGGCGGCGGTGGCCTCGTTTTTTTCGTTTGAGTTGGTCAAGCGTCCAGAGTTTGTGGCGGGAGGGGCGATGACCTTTTTGCCGTTGACATTCCTCATTATCGTGGGGAGCGTATTTTTTGTAGGCTTGTTTGCCAAGCCGTTGGCCCGTCTGTTGGGGGTACGTTATCAGGATCCTCAAGGGGTACTTATCGTAGGGGCGAGTGAACCTTCCCGCTATCTTGCACGCCATCTTCGTCAAAAGGTGCCAGTTCTGCTAGCAGATGCTTCGCATGCTAATATTCGTGAAGCCCGCCGGATGGGTTTGCCTGTCTTTGAAGGGGATGTATTGAAAGATGAGGTGATAGAGGAGATGGACCTTTCAGGGATTGGGCGTTTGATGGCAATGACCTCAAACACCGAGATTAACCTGTTGGCAGTGCGCAAGTTTGCCTCTGTTTTGGGAGATCATCGTGTATTTCGCCTGGTTTCTCGGCGGGAAATGGAAATTGCAGGGTTGGCGTTGCCGCAAAACATTTTGTTTGAGGGGAGGGCAGATTACATCCGGTTGGTGGGACTGAGCCGACAGGCCGTACCTTTCCATCGGATTCAGCTCGATTCGATAGATGCTTATGAGGAGTGGCTGGCAAAGCATCGTCGGAAGATTCCACTGTTTTGGGAAATGCCATCGGGGAAGGTATGGATTGTGACTCGTTTTCGACCCTCTATCACACCGGGTAGTGTGTTGGTATACTGGGACGTTCCTCAAAACGTGACTGCATGGGACGCAACAAAGTCCGGCGATTAGCATCGGCAGCCCGATTACCCAATCTGTTGAAACGGGATCAAGTGCCACGGGGAGGATGGAATCAAGTTGTTTTTGGAAGGGAAGTTCCATTGGTAGTCGAAGTGGGATGTGGCAGGGGTGAATATTCGATCGGGCTTGCACAGCGGTATCCCAATTGTCATTTTGTAGGGATTGATCGAAAGATGTTACGGATGGCGCAGGGGGCCCGCCGGGCCTTGGAGTTAGGCCTGGAGAATGTACGATTTTTATGGGCAGATGCCCGGGAACTGTCAACCTTCTTTGGTGTGGGTGAAGTGGTGGAGATCTGGCTGCCATTTCCGGATCCGCATCCAATTGCTGGAGAAGAAAAACGATTGGTAGCTTCTGGGTTTCTTGATATCTACGAACATATCTTAGCCGAAGATGGCATATTGCATTTCAAAACGGATAACGAGCTGTTGTTTCGTTATGGATATGAGCAGTTTCGACGGCGTTCCGGTTGGCGGATAGGAGAGGTGATTGCCGATGTTCATCAGCTGCCTGCTGATCATATTTTGCGGGCGATTACCACGCATTATGAGCGCAAATTTGCCTCGGGTGGTATCCCGGTCTTTTACCTGAGGGCGTATCGAAAGGGGGTCTAAATTCTTTTTAAATTGGGGTAAGGGCACACTTTTCTTCCTGTGAGATATTGCTTCTGCTAACTTTGCGCCGCTTTTAAGTTGAAGTGTTCCATGAAACGAATGCCGTTTTGGGTGCTGATTGTTGGCGTTGCAAGCCTATTTCATCTGAGTTATGCACAGGATGTGGCGGCGGGGAAAAAATTGTTTCAGCAGAACTGTGCGGCATGCCATAAGTTGGGGTCGGTTTTGATCGGTCCGGATCTTTTGGGCGTTACGGATCGGCGTGATGAAGAATGGCTGATTAGGTTTATCCAGAACTCTCAGGCGCTTGTGCAGGCGGGTGATGCGCAAGCGGTTGCCCTGTTTGAAGAGTTTAATAAGGTCATCATGCCGCCCCAGCCGCTTTCGGAAGCACAGATTCGGGATGTGCTGGCATATATATCATCTGAGACGCAAAGTGCCACTGCCCCTTCATCGGCAGCGGTGCGTGGGAAAGGATCCGTTGTTGATGCCGAAGAGGTTAAAGCGCTGGCCCAACGTAATATGGATCGGATATACCAGACCGTGGTGGGGCTGACAATTTTCTTTATCCTGTGTTTGCTTTTATTCATTGGTCACTTCAAGCGCCAGGCATGGGTGCGAGAACATCCCGATGAGCCGTATCCGGGTTTCGATTTGAAAGGCTATGTGGAATTTGCGTCGCGTTATGTAGCACCGGTGCCGGTGGTTGTGATGGTATTGGGTGTAATTGGGTTGGTTGTGGTGGTCTTTCTTTACGTGGCGGCGCAAGATATTGGTTCCCAGGTTGGGTATGCACCGGACCAACCGGTTAAGTTTTCCCATGAACTTCATGCAGGACAACTTCAAATTGATTGTCAGTATTGCCATACGGGTGTGGAAAAGGCAAAAAATGCGAATATTCCGTCGGTGAATATTTGCATGAACTGCCATAAATACGTCTCGGAGGGTCCTAAATATGGAACCACTGAGATTGCCAAGGTACGTAAGGCAGCGGAGGAAGGGCGCCCAATTGAGTGGGTTCGGGTTCATAATTTGCCTGAGCATGCTTATTTCAACCATGCACAACATGTTAAAGTAGGCGGTATTGAGTGTCAGACGTGCCATGGTCCTGTGGAGACCATGGAGAAGGTTCGTCAGGTAGCTACCTTGGAGATGAAGTGGTGCATTAATTGCCATAAGTCCACCGATATTCGTTTTGATAATCCTTACTACCGAGCGACGTTTCGAGATAAGTATGAGGAGATTAAAGCGCATCGGAAGTTTAAGGTTGCCGATTTGGGAGGACTGGATTGCGCACGGTGCCATTATTAAACTAAATCGATGTCGATGAAAGAACATAAAACGTATTGGACCGATTTGCGACGTTTCCGTGAGGGTGTGGAAGGAGAGGATTGGAGTGAATTTGGCCCTCCTCCAATGGAAGGGGATGCTCCCCAAGCCAGCCGCCGTGATTTTTTGAAGGTGCTGGGATTTTCGATATCGGGAGCGGTATTGGCGGCATGTCAGAAAACGCCAGTGCAGTATGCGGTTCCATATGGTACTAAACCACCGGAGGTTGATCCCGGCATCCCTAATTGGTATTCTGCTACGTGCAATGCCTGTCCTGCCAACTGCACGATTTTAGTCAAAACCCGAGAAGGTCGTCCCATTAAAATAGAAGGGCATCCTCAGTCGCCTGTTTTTGGGGAGGGTACGTGTGCTTATGGTCAGGGTGCGGTTTTATCGTTATATGATTCGGGTAGGCTCCGTTATCCTGTTAAGGGCGGTCAGCCAACGGATTGGAAGACGCTGGATGGGGAAGTGCGGAAGACATTGAAGCGCCTTGCTGAGCATGGCAAAGAGGTAGTGCTTGTTACCCGTACGGTGAATGGGCCAGCTTCAAATGCGGTGATTGAAGCCTTTAAGGCATCCTATCCTGTGGTACGTCATGTAGTTTATGAGGCGGATTCGGCTTATGCTTTACGCAAGGCGCATCAAATCGTCGGAATGGGGAACGCCTTGCCGGCTTTTCATTTTGACAAGGCCAAGGTCATTGTGGGCATTGATGCTGATTTTTTGGGTACGTGGATTTCGCCGGTTCAGTTTACTAAGGACTACGTGGCCTCGCGCAATGTGGATGATCATGAAGATATTTCCTACCACATTCAGTTTGAGCCGTTGATGTCGCTTACGGGAAGTAATGCGGATATGCGCATTCCCGTGAAGCCAGGAATGGTGGGTCGATTGGTGGTAAATCTTTACAATGAGGTGGCACGTAAGGCAGGGGTTGCCCAGTTGCCTGCTGACAAATTCGAATTGGCGGGCAATACCATTGCTCATGCTGCGGAGCAATTGTGGGCTCATCGCGGCAAGGGATTGGTGGTGTGTGGCGTGAATGATGTGGCTATTCAGTCGGTTGTATTAGCCCTCAATCAGTTGTTGAATAACTATGGCACAACCATTACTCCGAGCGGGTCGTATCAGAATTTGGCGGATGACGAGGCGATGAAGCGTCTTCTGGGTGATTTGCAAGAAGGTAAGGTGGGCGGGATAATCTTGGTTGATGTTAATCCGGTGTATTCTTTGCCGGATGGGGAATTGTGGGCTAAAGCGTTGTCAAAAGCCGAATTGTCGGTAGCTATTGCCGATCGCATTGATGAGACGGCCCAACATGCCCGGTATGTTGTGCCGTTGAGTCATTTCCTTGAGTCGTGGAGTGACTATCAGCCGGTGAAGGGGTACGTGGCGGTTTCCCAGCCGGCCATTACGCCGATTTTTGACAGCCGGTCATGGCAGGATGCGCTTCTAGCGTGGTCGGGTATGGAATCGGACTTTTATTCGTTTTTGAAGTCTTATTGGAAAGCGAAAATTTATCCGGCAGCCCGGGTGGCAAGTGATTTTGAGAGTTTTTGGGTGTCTGCTGTCCACGATGGCTATGTGTTATTGCAATCGGATGGTGGGGTAGAGGACAAGGTGGAGGATGAGGCATTGGAAGCATCATCATCCCTTGACCTTGTTGCGGCTGCTCGATCTGCCAATGCGATGTCAAGTGAAAGTGATGGGTGGACTGTCCAGGTTTATTTTTCAGTAGGGCTTCGGGATGGCCGCCAAGCCAATAATCCATGGCTTCAGGAGATGCCTGATCCGCTCAGCAAGGTGGTATGGGACAACTATGCGGCAGTCGCTCCGTCGATGGCAGAGAGGTTGGGAGTTGGCGATGAGGATGTAATTGCCATATCGGTGGATGGCCATACGGTCGAATTGCCAGTGGTGATTCAGCCGGGGCAGGCACCCGATACGATCGGTGTAGCCTTTGGATATGGACGTTCAATCCCCGATCAGCCGCATGGCCAACGGGGTGGACGGGTAGCTAATGGAGTAGGGCAAGGTGTCGCCCCGTTTTTGCGTTATCGCAACGGGCGGATTGGGTGGTCCGGGAATGCCAAGATTCGTAAAACCGGTAAAAAGTATCCCATTGCCCGTACCCAGGTCCATCCCAGCATGGAGGGTCGGCCGCTCGCATTGTCAACGACCCTTGAAGCATATAAGAACGGCCATTTCCATCATCATCAACATGAGTTGGTTACCCTTTACAAAGAGTGGGACTATAACGGGCATCATTGGGGGATGGCCATTGATTTGAGTAAATGTACGGGTTGTTCGGCGTGTGTAGTCAGTTGTACGGCCGAAAACAACGTAGCGGTGGTGGGTAAAGATGAAGTACGGCGACGCCGCGAAATGCATTGGATGCGAATTGATCGCTACTATTCCGGTGATCCTGACAATCCAGAAACCATTCACCAGCCGGTGATGTGCCAACAATGTGATATGGCACCGTGTGAAAATGTATGTCCGGTGATGGCAATCGAACACAGTGATGAAGGGCTGAACCAACAGGTATATAACCGATGCGTGGGGACGCGCTATTGTGCGAATAACTGTCCGTACAAGGTGCGGCGTTTTAATTGGTTTAAGTATTACGAGAATGAGGCTTTTGCGGACGTCAACGTGCCGCAAAATGACAAGGTGGCGGCAATGGTGTTGAATCCGGATGTAACGGTGCGTGCACGTGGAGTAATGGAAAAGTGCACTTTCTGTGTTCAGCGTATTCAATTGGCTAAGTTGGAAGCCAAAAAAGAGGGAAGGGCTTTACGGGATGGAGAAATTAAAACTGCATGCCAGCAGTCATGTCCGGCGGGTGCAATTGTGTTTGGTGATATGAATGATCCCAATAGTGCAATTTCTAAGCTGTTAAAGAATAAGCGGACTTATCGGATGTTGGATGAGCTGGGGATTCGCCCTTCGGTTCATTACATGGTGAAGGTGCGTAATCAAAAGCATGAGCCTACTGCTTAAAATGAATATGTCATGATCGAGTCGCCGTTTCGCGAGCCCTTGATTATCGGCCGTCGCTCTTACAGTCGCATTACTGATGATATTGTCCGCCATGTGCTCGGAAAACCGGGTGCTAAGTGGTGGATTGGGTTTATTATTTCAGCCCTGGTTATGACCATGGGTATCTTGGCCATTGTGTATACGATTTTTGTGGGTATTGGGGCGTGGGGGCTGAATCGGACTATTGGCTGGGCATTTGACATTACCAATTTTGTTTTTTGGGTAGGTATTGGTCATGCTGGGACCCTTATTTCGGCCATCCTGCTATTGTTTCGTCAGCATTGGCGTACGGCGGTTAACCGCTCGGCGGAGGCCATGACCATTTTTGCCGTCATGTGTGCAGGGTTGTTCCCCCTGATTCACATGGGGCGGCCTTGGAATTTCTTTTGGACGCTTCCCGTACCTAACGATTTGGGTCCCTTATGGCAGAACTATGTGTCGCCGCTGATGTGGGATGTATTTGCTATATCTACCTACTTTACGGTGTCGCTGGTGTTTTGGTATATGGGCTTGATTCCTGACTTGGCAACGGTTCGGGATAAAACCACCAGCAAAATCGGTAAGTTCCTTTATGGTTTTTTTGCTTTAGGGTGGACTGGACGGGCAAAAGTGTGGCAACGTTTCGAGACGGTATCGTTGATTTTGGCAGGGTTGGCGACGCCGTTGGTATTGTCGGTACACTCGATTGTGAGTTTTGACTTTGCCACATCGGTGCTACCCGGATGGCATACCACCATCTTTCCACCTTATTTTGTGGCAGGTGCTATCTTTTCTGGGTTTGCCATGGTATTAACCCTTCTGATCATTGCACGGAAGGCGATGAATTTGGAAAGTTATATTACCCTCGGTCATCTGGATGTGATGGCACGTATCATGATGGCAACGGGGTTGATGGTTGGCTTGGCATACGGGACCGAGTTTTTCATGGCGTGGTATAGTGGTAATCCTTATGAACAATACGTTTTCTTGAATCGGGCGTTTGGTCCGTATGGATGGTCTTATTGGATCATGGTAAGCTGTAATGTGTTAATTCCACAATTGGTGTGGTTCAAAAAGGTGCGTACTACGCCGTGGATGTTGTGGATTCTCTCGATCTTTGTCAACATTGGGATGTGGTTTGAACGTTTTGTAATCATCGTTACTTCATTGCATCGTGACTTTTTACCGTCCAACTGGGCCATGTATACCCCCACGTATATCGAATGGGCTATTCTGGTAGGAGTATTTGGCTTGTTTTTCACGTTATTTTTCCTGTTTATCAAATTCCTGCCGGCCATTGCCATTGCTGAATTGAAGAGTGTGATGAAGGTTACCCAGCGTGGCAAGCCTCTGGAAGCCGTTTGCGGGCATACTATTCCGTCGGACGTTGAGGAGGAGTGTCGTCCGGAAGATATTCCGTGGGCGGGTCCTGAACAATTGGTCGAGTCGGTTCATCATCATTAAAATCAACGAATCGAGATGGAAGCGTTGAAGCAAAAGCTGTTCCGGAAATTTTTACGGATGGCCCCATGTGTGGTGGCGGTCTATGATGACGATGATAAGCTCAAAGATGCCCTTCGACACATGCGTGAGGCCAACTTTGAGGTGTTGGATGTGTTGACGCCGTTTCCCGTTCATGGCGTGGACAAACTTTTGGGGTATCGTCATACCAAGCTCGGGTATGCGGCATTCTTTTTTGGGATGTTAGGATTTCTTACCGCTGGTGCACTTCAAATAATTACGATGTGGCCGTATTGGCCGGTCAATATTGGAGGTAAGCCGTTGCCGCCGTTGCCGGCATTTGTACCGCTGTTTTTCGAATTATCAGTGTTGTTTGCTTCGTTGGGTATGGTGGCAGTATACTTATTGCGTTCCTACCTGTTGCCGGGGATGAGCCCCCGGATTTACCATCCTCGGGCGACGGACGACCGTTTTGTGGTATTGATTCATGAAGGCGCTATGTTTGACGACATAAAGCGGTTTTTAGAGGAGAACACGAAAGTGGAGGAGGTCCGACAAGACGTCTATGTTCAACCCAAGGGGTTGTTGCCCTTACCCATTGACCTGAATAAAATCTCGCGTGATGATCTATAAAATTCGTTGGCTGCTGGTAATTACGATTGCCATAGGGAACATGTTATCCTGTGGAGGACCTGGCCCTTTGCGTACCGATGAGAATGATCCCGGCATGGTATATGACCCCCCCATGTACTATCAGCCTTCGTATAAGCCATTGCGGATTCGAGAAGAGAATTCATTGAATCCATGGGGTGCCAATGTCCGCCCGCCTGCGCCCCATACAGTCCCCTATGGTAAGAAAGATTTTGTGTATCCGTATCCCAATACGCCAGAAGGTTATGATTCGGCTAAAAAGCACCTACGGAGTCCACTTCCTTTAACTGCTGAGAACTTGCGAGAGGGTCGGCGACTGTATACGATTTATTGCATTTATTGTCATGGGGAGAAGGGGGATGCAGATGGTATTTTAGTACAGAAGGAAAAGTTCCCGCCCCCCCCTCTTAAGTTTCGGCTTCGTGACGACCTTACGGAGGGCTCTATCTTTCATGTAATTACATATGGCAAAGGTCTGATGGGTAGTCATGCCAGTCAGCTTTGGCCACGCCAGCGTTGGCAAGTGGTGCAATATGTGCAGTACCTTCAACATCAAGATGACTCCTTAGCCGTACAATACAGTCAGCTTTTGGATTAATATAATGAACTTTAGAAATCGCACAACTATGCAACACGTATTGGATGCTGTTCGGAAGGCCTTGGCTGATGTGCCGCTTGATGAACGTTTTGTGTTTTCCAAGCCCCTACGGATGATAATGGGCCTGCTCATGATGGTGGGGGCAGGGCTGGTGGCGGTAGGTGTAGCCCATGTGGAAGGGGGATGGCACAATAGCCGTTTATGGGCGGCTTGGTTGGTCAATCACTGGTATTTCTGGATGTTGGGACTGGGAGGACTTTTCTTTATTGCTGTTAACTACGTGGCAGAAGGGGGATGGTATGTGCTTGTCAAACGGATTTATGAAGCTATGGCATCTTACGTATGGGTGGGAGGTATCTTCACGTTCGCAATTTTGTTGGGACTACATTCATTATATGAGTGGACGCATACGCCCCTGGATGATATTTTACAACAGAAGGTTGCTTATCTTAATGAGAGTGGTTTTATCCTTCGGATGATGGTTTATGTGGTGGTGTGGAGTTTCTTTGCTTGGAAGATTCGATCCTTATCCTTGCTCGAGGATAGTTCGGATAATCCACTCAAAGTATATAGGAGTACGAAGGTCTATTCGGTAGTTTACATCTTGTTGTTTGGCATTACCATGTCCGTTGCCAGCTGGGATTTGCTCATGTCACTCGAGCCTCACTGGTATTCGACAATGTATGCGGTCTACACATTTGCTGGAATGTGGGTGGGTGCCATTGCCATGTCGATTGTACTTGTGGCGTTATTGAAACGGCAAGGGCATTTTCGATTGGTCAATGAGAATCATTACCATGACTTGGGCAAGTTCCTTTTTGCGTTTAGTATTTTCTGGACGTACATATGGTTTGGTCAATACATGTTGATTTGGTACGCCAATATTCCTGAGGAGGTGATGTATTTTTATCGGCGGTTGGTGGAAGGTGGCTATGAGGGTGTATTTTGGACGATGCTTGTGCTCAACTTTGCCGTTCCCTTTTTGTTCTTGATGCGAAATGACGAGAAGCGCAAGTTGCGCTGGATTGTTGGGGTATCGTTGGTCGTATTGGTGGGGCGGTGGATGGATGTGTTTGTGTTGGTTATGCCGGGAGTGGTAGCTGAGCATTGGACAGTTGGGACGTTGGAATTGGGCTTTTTCTTTTTCTATTTGGGGTTGTTTGGATATGTGGTATTGTCGGCACTGGCTAAACATAAGCTATATCCGCAACAACATCCCTACTTAGTAGAAAGTGTTTATCATGAAGTCTTAAAGGCTTAAACTCAATTGAAAAGTACTTAGCAATGAAAGTTTCAGTTATCGGTGCAGGAAATGTGGGAGCGACTTGTGCCAATGTATTGGCAGCCAAGAACTTCTTAGATGAGGTGGTGTTGGTGGATATCAAGCCCAACTTTGCCCAAGGGAAAGCATTGGATATTTGGGAGTCGGCTCCGATATTAGGGTTTGATACCCGGGTGAAGGGAACTACCAATGACTATACAGCTACGGCGGGTTCGTCAGTGGTAGTGATTACCTCAGGCGTGCCCCGGAAGCCAGGTATGAGCCGTGATGATCTGATTAGTACCAATGCCGCCATTGTTCGGTCGGTAACCCAGCAAGTGATGAATTACTCGCCGAATGCTATTTTGGTGGTGGTTTCTAACCCGCTGGATGTGATGACCTATACTGCCTATCTCACTGCCGGCATTCCTTCACATCGCGTGTTTGGGATGGCAGGTGTATTGGATACGGGCCGATATCGAGCGTTTTTGGCAGAAGCCCTTGGCGTTTCACCGAAGGATATTCAAGCAATGTTGATGGGTGGTCATGGGGATACAATGGTTCCCTTGCCACGATATACTACTGTCAGTGGTATTCCCGTCACTGAATTGTTGGATCCCGAAACCATTGAACGAATCTTGGAGCGTACTCGTAAGGGAGGTGGTGAGATTGTTAATCTGCTGGGTACTTCTGCATGGTATGCCCCTGGTGCTGCTGCCGCTGAAATGGTGGAAGCCATCGTGTTGAATCAAAAGCGGATTTTACCTGTGTGTGCGCGCCTTGAAGGGCAATATGGGGAAGACGACCTTTACATTGGCGTGCCAGTTAAGTTGGGACGCAATGGTATTGAAGAAATTATTGAGCTTGCCCTTACCGAAGAGGAAATGGCACTTTTCAAGGAGTCGGTCATGCACGTGCGACGGGTAATGGAGGCTTTGCCCAAGCTACTGGATAACGCGTGATCACCTTTGAAGATACCGAAACCTTCATGTACGTAATAGGGGAAGTATCCAATGGCTTTTTTGTATTGAAAATCTATCAAAAGGGTCAATGGATTTGGTGAACAAGGAATTGATCCGGAGGTTGGCATCGTTAGCTCAATTAGAGTTAGACGAACCGGCGGTTGAAGAAATGGAAAAAGCTTTGCAGAAGATTTTGGCTTTGTGTCAGCGGCTTGATGAAGTGAATACCGATGGTGTTGCTCCCCTTTATTTTCTCACGGAACGGGACGAGGTATGGCGGGAAGATATTCCTGCCCCACCACTGCCCCGTGCCCAGGCCCTAAAGAACGCACCCGATACTGATGGGGACTATTTCCGAGTACCCAAAACGATCATCAAGAAATAAACTCTAAGTGAAGTTGGTCTATTCTTAGATGCGTATTACTTCTTCTGGAAATACGAGGAATCCTGTGGCATCCCATCCTTTGTGACGCAGGATGTGAAGGTAATGTTGGACCTGGCGGATGTGGGGGATGCGGGGACGGGTGGTGAACTTGAATTCCATTACCACGGCTTTTGGATGTTGACGATGCCATAAGATGCGGTCGATGATGTGAATGCGTCCTCCGTCGGCCAAGGGATATTCATTAGCAACTTCCCATTCTTGAAGTTGACGACGGTTGAAATAAGGGGCAATCAGTGGTTGTAAAAGCATTTGATGAAGGACCTCTGCATCTTCGGGGAGATCCTCGATCGAGTAGATCTTCCGCAGGATGCGGTGCATATGAATTCCCGATTGCCGTGCAAGTTCCAACTGATGCCATTGCTGGAGCGAATCGGTCCACTGTTCAGATGAGTAGGTTCCCGGCCGAGAGGGGCGGGGAGATGGAAGTGTCGGAATGTGTCGAACATGAGCTTTTGATGAGGCGGATGCAGCGTGCTGTTGAAAACGACAAATGGATTGAAGGGCGGAGGTGAAGTCACCCCATTGTGGGGAGCCTTCGGAGTGGACAAATTTGATCAACCATTTTCCGATGGAATCTACCCTGCCACTCGATGTTTGGCTTGTACCGATATAAAGGGCGAATCGGGCACGTGTAAGGGCCACATAGAGCAAGTTGATTTGTTCGAGGCGGTAGTTTTCAGACAACTGGCGGATCATACCGTGGAATTGGGTGGGAAGGTAATGTTCGATGTGTTGACGATATTTGAGGGGTATCCAAAACCCGGGGAGCTCGTCAGGAGCTGCTCCTATGTAGGGCGCCAAATCTTTAAAAGGGACCCATTTCATCTCATTAATTGCAGTGGCAGCAGTGGGCCTGCCTCGGATGTTCAATGACCAGTCTGTGAATGGTAGGAATACTACCTCAGCGTCTAATCCTTTGGCTTTATGAATGGTGAGGATTCGGATGCTATTTTGATGATCGGTGAGGGGAAGGTATAACTGAGTGAGGCGCTGTGATAAGTGTTCCAATAGGTTGGGTAGGGTTCCATCAGTATTGGGAAGGATATCTTGTATGATTTCTTCGAAGAATAGCAAGTGTGGGGTGAGGTCGGGCGATTGATGCCATTGCAATTGGGTTGCCCATTCGTGAACAAGCTCAGGGACAGAGTGTAGTGAGGACGATTGTATATGTTGGTGAGCCTGTTGGAGGGACTCAAAAGCTTGTTGGAGGGAAGTTTGGGGATCGATTCGATGCCACAGCACGGCAGCTTCCCACAGATAGTGAGTGGCATCATCGGGGTAGGCAGTCAGACGAAGGAGGGATAACATCCACTGGATGGGTGGAAGGCGGTCCATTCGGAAAGAGGTATCAGTAACGGTGGGGAAGCCTGCTTGTATCAGCGATTGAGCAACCTCCTCAGCTTCTTGACGTGTTCGGACCAATACCAAGATCCCTCCTGGGTGCACATTGTTATCGATAAGGCGTTGGATTTCTTGAACCATCCACTGAAGGATCCGAGGTTTGGCAGGCTCCTCTTTTGAGTGGTCGAAGGTTTCGATCCGCACAAAACCATTATCGCCCTTGTATTTAGCAGGTTGTTGACGATGTGTACGATATATAGGGGAGATTTGGGGGATTTGCTCTTGGAGCCACTCAAACAGGCGATTGTTAAACTCCACGATGGTTTTGCTACTTCGCCAATTGTGGTGTAGGATGGGCGTTTGTATTGGCCATTTGCGCTGATGACGGGCTTCTTGCTCAATGTGTTCGATTAGGCGGCTTTCACCACCACGCCATGCGTAAATGGCTTGTTTGGGATCGCCCACTAAAAGGACGCTTCCCATACCAGATAGGGCCTCTTGGACCAAGGGCAGCAATACCTTCCATTGACGATGGGAAGTGTCTTGGAATTCGTCCAATATGATATGTTGATATCGCACGCCCATTTTTTCATATACGAAAGGCAATTGTTGAAGGGTTATCAAGTTTTCCAGTAAGTGCGGAGCATCGGCTAGGAAAAGAACCCGTTGTTCTGATTTGTAGTGAGAGAGGAGCATGTTAACTGCTTCCAGCAAGGCGCCGTCCATAAAATGTTGAATGATATATTGAATCAAGGCCATCGTTTGGAGGGTCGCGATGAGGTGTTGGAGACGGTCTTCAAGTTCGGAAAGGTGGTTGTTGACTTTGGCAAGGGCTGATTTCTTGAGGGCAGCTTTGAAAGTACGTTGCTCGGAAGGCTTTCCAAGGAATTTTAGGACATGATCGAGGCCAGGCTCTTGGCGAGCCTGTTGGCTTAGAAGCCGCAGCAAGGCATTCTGTGAGGATCGTTTGAAATCGGGTGCTTGGATACCCCAATTTGCCAGTTGATTGAGGATGTGGGTGGCTTGTTGGGATAAATCGTTCAAGAGTTGTTTTCGGCGAGCATAGAGACGCTCTTGCCCCCGTATGATTTGGCTAAAGTTGGTGGATTGAAGAGGAGGTATTCCTTCGTGATAAATGCGTCGGATATTGGTATGGATGGCGTTGCGGATTACTCGGGTGATATCCCATGATCCGCCCTCTTTGATGTGCCGATGCAGGTAGGTGATGATGAGTTTTTGTAGGCTTTGGTGTTTGTTCAGGATGCCGAAGAAAGTATGAGTAAGGTTTTCAAGTCGGTCCTCCCAATTGAGTTCGATACGTCGGTAGGAGGATAGCCCCAGTTCATGTAAGAACTCTTGAATTAGCCGTTGGTAGAAAGCATCCAGTGTGCCTACGGCAAAGGCATCGTAGTTGACCAATAGTTGGTAGCGCCATTCTTTAAGCTCAGCATCGTTGGCAAGGCCCTGCAAGATCCGTGCTTTCATCTCGTAGGCGGCCTTGTTGGTAAATGTGAGTGCCAAGATGGAACGAAAAGGCACCGATTGCCGCAAAAGGTTTAGATAGGCTGTCTGAATGGTATGTGTCTTGCCAGATCCAGCCGATGCCCGGATGATCTGAAAGATCGGGAAATGCATGGGCTCATTCATGGTCGAAATCAGGTAAAAAATATTGTGCTATCGGTTCGATGCGTTCATCCACCGATGCAGTGCGTTGATAAATGACGAATATACAGTTTGAGGACTATACTGTTGGATAATGAGGCGGCGGGCGGCGTGGCTGATTCGGGTAAGGTGTTGGGGATTTTGAAGGGTATTCATTAGGGCATTGGCCCATTGGCGGGGGTCGTAGGGTGGTGGCATGGAAAGATAGTGATGTGATGCAATGAAGTCTGTTCCTGCGAAAGCATCGTCAGAGGCGGCGATGGGTACGCCCCCTGCTGCCAGCTCTAAGGCACGACTACGAAAGCCATACCGTCCTTCCCATGGAAGGAGTGCTAAGGTCATGCGTGACAACAAGGATGTTGGATTATCAACGTGCCCATGACTGATAATTCCTTCGTGGGGGGTGCTGGCAGAATGGGTGCCTTCTCCAGCTAAGTGAAGCTCAGCATCAGTGCTTTCCGATCGAAGATGGATGATGACTTTCCGGAGAAATCGTATGTGTTTTCGGTTCCGTTCGGATGTGAGGCTACCATAGTAAAAGAAACGGGGGGGATTAAGGGACAGGTGCCACACGTAGGGATGTGTACTGACATCAATACTCATTGGACAGTAAAGGGTGGGATATCCGAGGCGGCACAAATAATGATACTCTTCACGATTGATGGCGATAAGCAAATCAAATTGTTCATAGGCGGCTTCTTCATAACTCCGATATGGGGGGTGGGCCCACCATAGCACGTTGTGAAGATCACATGCGGTACGTATACCTTGCTGGCGGAGTCGGGCGGATACTGGTGCATAGTGAACATACTCGAAGAGAATGAGCTCGTATTGCCTCCACAATGGGGCATCTGCGGGGAAGCTGCTTTCAACCCAAGCAGGGAGTTGAAAAACCGATGGCCGAACTTTGGATATTCGACTCCGCACGTGTCCCCATATCCGTGTGATAAGGGATACGCGGGGGCGTACCCACAGGATCTTTCGGAATGTCTTTTGGAGGGCATGTTTAGTGGATGTGTCTAATGGAGGACCAACCCATAACAGGTCGACTGCAAACGTTTCGGACAAAACCTTTGCGATAGATGCTACCCGTTGTCGTTGTCCGCTGATACCCGGCAACGGCAGTACATGCGATACGATCAGCAGCTGCTGCATCCAGCGGAGTTAGTGTTCTATCAAGAAGCCACTCAGCGTATGTAAGCTGCCATCAGGATAAATCAGCTTGAAAAGAATACGCCCCTGCTTTCGTTGGAGGATACGATCTACATCGCGGGGGTCTCCAATCCGTACCGCATCAATGGCATAGAGGATTGACCCTTCCGGTACCCCCAACAGGTGAAGATAGCTTTTGGGATGCAGCTCGTGTATGACAACGCCCTGTTGAATGCCATATCGAACCTTTTCGGCACTGGAAAGTGGCCGAAGCCGTGCCCTCAAAATTTTCGAATCAACCGATTTCAGCGGTTGGGTCAATTGGGGTTTTCCCACGGCATTGGTAAGGGTCAGTTCGATCGTTTGTTCATGGCCATTTCGCCATATGTGGACAGGGACCTTATCCCCTGGTCGATGAAGGGCCAATCGTTCGTCAAACTCTGCGCGATTGCGCGTTGAATGCCCATCAATACTTAAAATGACATCACCCTCCCGTAATCCTTCCTGGCCTGCCAGTGACCCCCGCGGGATGTGAATCACCAACACGCCTTGCAATGTTGTGTCGACGCGTTGAAGCACTTCATCGTCGATGTCCTTAAAGTGGGCAGGGATAAAGGCACGCTGTACGACCCCAAACTCGATAATATCTTCCACCACTTTACGGACAATATTTACCGGTACCGCAAATCCGTAGCCAATGTATGACCCTGTTTTGGAAAGGATAGCGGTGTTGACTCCGATCAGTCGTCCTTGAAGATCTACCAATGCACCGCCACTGTTGCCCGGATTGATGGCGGCATCGGTTTGAATAAACGATTCAATTGAAAAAGGAGAATTTGAATTGACGTCAATGCGCCGGCCTTTGGCACTAACAATACCGGCAGTCACTGATGAGGTTAAATTAAACGGATTGCCTACTGCCAAGACCCATTCGCCAATGCGGACACTGTCGGAGTTGCCCAACACAATGGCGGGAAGATTGCTCCGATCCACTTTCAAAAGTGCCAAATCGGTAGATGGGTCGGTGCCTATTACCTGGGCTAGATATTCCTTCTTTGAGTCTGAAAATACCACATACAATTTCTCGGCATTTTTGATGACGTGATGATTGGTGACAATATACCCTTCTGGATGAATAATCACACCTGATCCAGAAGTGACGATGGCTTCTTCGAGGTAATATCCACCGCCCCAAAACCAGTCCCATCCCCAAGGGATATATCGTCGGCCGGTACCAGTGCCTTTGATAAACACAACTGATCGGGCGGCTTTTTCACTTGCTGCCGCAAAGACGCGGTTGAGTGTGAATGCGTCCAGGGGGGGGGTATCATTTTTTCCATAAGTTGTTGGGTGGCTCAATACTGTGGTGACGTTGCTATTGGTGTCTTTGGCGGAAAGGACAATGAGCCGATGCTCAAGTTCCCGCAGGCGATGTCTAAAATACACCAAGGATACTACCCATCCAACCGCGATCAAAGTAAGAATAACCGGTGTCCAGCGAGGCCTGTTGTTCATCATTAATTATTCATCTTTAGTTGGTCGGACATCGGCATGGATTTGCAACATGATTTCTTGCTGGAGGGGATCATTGGTATAGATCCATACTTGCCGTTGTTGGCGTCCATAGCCACGTCCTTCAAACCGGATGGTAATGCGGGAAGTATCTCCTGGCAAGAGCTCACTTTTCACTGGATGTGATACCGTACATCCGCATGATGAACGTGTTGAACGTATGTAAAGTACCCCGTTGCCTTCGTTCCAGAATTTGATGTCTGCTGATACGGTGTCTCCCTTGGGTACGATGCCGAAATCGTGCGAAAGTTTTTCGAGGACAATTCGGGGTTGATCTTGATAGATGGTTTTCGGGTTTTCCGTAAGGGCAGGTTCCACATGGGCGGCTACATATAGCAATTTTCGAGGAGAGAGGGAATCGTCGGTAATGAGCGTATAAGGTAAAGTGACCATCCCGTATTGGTCTTGTAAGGCCGATCGAAAAACAATTTCGAAAGAATCAATAGTGCCAGGAGCAATGGTCTTTGGAAGTCGGGCATGGATGTATTGGGGCGCATCGAGGGCATAAATTGTCACCGGCACATTCGAAGGATTATATACTGGCACAAATGACGTTTGCATTTGGTCTTTGCGTAGGCGACCCACGTAATGAGAGATGAATCGGAAACGAAGTAGTCCATCTCGATGGGAAAACTCTTGATCTGGATCTTTAGGTTTTGGTTTGACATAGCCGCTAATACGCAGCAGATGAAGGCGCGGATTGGTATTGGCAAATACACTAATCGTCTTTGTGAACTTGCCAGGACGACCATTGGGATCATATTGGACCTTGATAAATCCTTCCTTTCCTGGCCGAATGGGTTTTTCGGAAAACGAAGGTACTGTGCATCCACAATTCGACTTGACCCGTTCGATAATCAATGGCACCTTGCCACAATTGCGAAACTTAAAAGTATATTCATACAGGTTTCCGTCTTGTTCAAGGGTACCGAAATCAAATATCATCCGATCAAACTTGATGCAAGCGGTCGGCCCCGACTGGGCATATCCCCCCAAGGGATATCCAATGCCAATCACTGCCACGAAAATACCCGTCAATAGCCTATGTTTCATAAGTACCGATTTTGATGATTTTTGAATATGAAAATATGGTTGTCGTCCACAACGTAACGGGCCACGCAGACGCCGTTGAAAGAAGGAGATGGGATGCCTTGCCCGACGGTTGTTTCACTGACAATCAGGCGTATTTCATCCCACATATCAGAAAGAATCCACGACCGGAGTAGTGATGCGCCGCCCTCGACCATGACAGAAACAATTTGGCGTTGGTAGAGCCAGTCCAATACCCGACGTATTGATGCGATTTTGTGTTGCGAAGAACTAACGTTAGAGATTGGAGGGTTGGTTTCAGTAGCGTTGAAAATGAGCGTCGGCACCTTTTGTTGTTGAAAAGCAACGGGAAGCGGCACCCTTGGACGAGTGGCAAATACCACACGCCATGGCTGATATCCCGGCCAGTGACGAACGGTCAGGCAGGCATTGTCATTATGAATGGTATGGTCCGTGACCAACACGGCGTGTTCGCGGCTTCTCCACCTATGGACGAGAATATTGACGATTTCGTTGCTTACAGGCAACCGTTGGCCACGAATGCCAATGATGCCATCTAGGGTTTGTGCCCATTTTAAGATTACATAGGGTCGGCGCTGTTGATGATAGGTGAAAAAGCGTCGGTTCAGTCGTCGTGCTTCTTCGGACAGCACGCCCGTTCGAAGCAATACTCCCCGATCTTGGAGGTAGGCAATGCCCCGTCCTGCCACGAGATGATTGGGGTCTTCAGTGGCGATAACCACACGCTTTACCCGTTTCTCCACCACATAGGGTGCACATGGAGGGGTCTTCCCATAATGGCTACATGGCTCTAGGGTAACATAAAGGGTGCTTTCCATCGCCACTTCCTCGGGAATGCCCTCCAGGGCAATGCGTTCGGCATGAGCACCTCCGGCCCGCTGATGCCACCCTTCACCGATAATGCGGTTTCGGTGGACCAATACGGCACCCACATATGGATTGGGGAAAACCTGCCCATCTGCCAGCTTTGCTAAATCTAAGGCCCGTTGCATCCACACCTTATCGTTACCATCGGATATTTGCATGTGTGATGACATTGCAGCAACTCTATTCCCTTCTTCGCAAACAGTTACAAAGAAAACATTCTTCAGATCATGCTGCATGGGTTGCTCGTTGTCTGATCCGATATGTTACCGGACGTGAAGTGTGGACTGCACCCTCTCACATGGTTGATCATACTGCCTTACAACGTTTACAAGCGGCCATTCAACGTTTGGATGATGGCGAGCCCTTACAATACGTCTTGGGTGAATGGGAATTCTTGGGAATTCCCTTGGAAGTGACACCGGATGTACTTATCCCTCGCCCCGAAACAGAATATCTCGTTCAGGGAGCCTTTGAAATGTGCCAAATACCTCCCCGAGTAATATGGGATGTGGGGACTGGCAGCGGATGTATTGCAATAGGAGTGAAGACCCATTGGCCAAATGCCAAAGTCTATGCATTTGAAAAAAGCCCATCGGCTTTAACGGTTGCCCGACGCAATGCTCATCGTCACCAACTCCAAGTCAGATGGGTGGAGGCTGACTTTTTAGAGGTGGACCTAAACCAATGGCCCGTACCCGATTTGATAATCTCCAATCCGCCCTACTTGGAACGGGGTGTTGACATCGTCGCTCCCGAAGTACAGCTTTACGAACCGGATATGGCAGTATATCCTCCGGGGGATCCGTTGATATTTTATCGGCGCATTGCTCAGTATGTCGTTCGGCACCCTCAAACAGCCCTTGCATTGGAAATAAACCCCCGATTCCGTGACGAACTGATTCGGCTATTCGGTCGGTTGCTATTTATCCCGTCACCCATGTGGCATTCAGACTATTGTATGTGGATGTTGCCGGAAATCCCGAAGGGGAATATGAATCCATAGGTTCGCTACTTATCTTGTAGGTTTGCATGCCCTGGATGAAATGTACATGCCATGTTTGAAAACCTGACGGAGCGTATCGAATCCGCCTTCGACAGATTGCGTGGCAAACGTCGAATTTCTGAAGTCAATGTTTCACAGACGATTAAGGAGATTCGGCGTGCCCTGTTGGCTGCAGATGTTCATTATCGCATTGCCAAAGAGTTTACCGAAGCAGTCAAAAAAGAAGCGATTGGCCAGGAGGTAGTCAAGTCTGTCACCCCAGGCCAGATGCTTGTTAAAATAGTGCATGACAAGCTGGTTGAGCTAATGGGGGGTAGGGCAGTCCCATTGCAGCTAAAATCAAAGCCATCGGTGGTTCTCATGGCTGGGCTACAGGGGTCGGGTAAGACGACCTTTTCAGCAAAGCTGGCCAAAAAGATTAAGTCGGAGGGCAAGAAAGTGTTGTTGGTAGCAGCCGATGTGTATCGTCCTGCTGCCATTGATCAACTGAAAATCCTTGGCGAACAAGTCGGTGTAGATGTGTTTGCGATGGAGAATGTGGAGGACCCTCGTCAGATTGCCAGAGAAGCCCATGAGTATGCCCGCCGAAGTGGCTATTCGGTAGTAATTGTGGATACTGCAGGCCGCCTTTCGATTGATGAGGCCATGATGAGTGAGATACGGGATCTGCGAGATATCCTTCACCCCGATGAAATTCTTTTCGTCGTGGATGCAATGACAGGGCAAGATGCTGTTAATACTGCAAAGGCTTTCAATGAGGTACTGGATTATACGGGCGTTGTCCTTACCAAACTTGATGGCGATGCTCGGGGGGGGGCAGCCCTCACAATCCGCAAAGTGGTCCATAAGCCCATTAAGTTTGTTGGTGTCGGTGAAAGACTCGATGATTTCATGCCGTTCCATCCGGAACGGATGGCTGGTCGTATCCTTGGAATGGGCGATGTGGTTACCCTTGTGGAAAAAGCGCAGCAGGTTGTCTCCGAAGCAGAAGCACGCCGCCTACAGAAAAAAATGGCGCAAAACAAGTTTGATTTTGAAGACCTTCTGCTTCAATTGCGCCAGATGCGAAAAATGGGAGGACTTAAAGACGTACTTTCCTTGATCCCCGGTATGGGGAAAATGATCAAACAGGTTGACCTTAACGAAGATGCTTTCAAGCATGTAGAAGCGATTATCTTGTCAATGAAGCCCAGTGAACGCCGCAAACCCGAGATTATTGACAAACAACGTAAAATCCGCATCGCCCGAGGCAGTGGTACTTCCGTTCAGCAAGTCAATCAGCTGCTCAAACAACTTCAGGAAATGCGCAAGTTGATGAAGCGAATGAACAAGCATGCGGGGTCGAAGTTCCCTAAGCGAAAACTATTTCGACACTGACCTTGTCCTGGGGATAGGCCGTTTCCCATTCCCTCATGGGAAGTCATGTGCCTCAAAGTAGTGGAGCGAAAGGTGAAATTAGGAAAAGGAGGGAGCTTTTTAGCGAACTATCGGTGCCAGTGCCCCAATATGAAAGGGATGCCCTACATGCTACTTTTGCATCTACGCTGTGGAACCGTTGTTAAGAAAAGTTTCGATTCATGAATCGTCCAATATATCGCCCGCAAGACTTTGAATCCAAATGGCGTGAATATTGGGAGACCCATAATGTGTATGCCGCTACCGAAAATACCGACCGTCCAAAGTATTACGTCCTCGATATGTTCCCTTATCCTTCAGGAGCAGGACTGCACGTGGGACATCCACTGGGATATATCGCCTCTGATATCATTGCACGCTATCGGCGACATTTGGGATATGAAGTCCTGCACCCAATGGGATTTGATGCATTCGGACTTCCCGCAGAACAATATGCCATTGAAACTGGCCAGCATCCAGCCCAAACCACTGCGCGCAACATCGCCACCTATCGCCGGCAGCTTAAACAGCTGGGTCTGTCGTTCGATTGGGACCGAGAAGTCATTACCTGCGACCCCAAATACTATAAATGGACGCAATGGATCTTTCTTCAGTTCTTTAAGTCATGGTATAATCTTGACGCTGATCGTGCCGAACCCATTGAAACCCTGATCACACGCTTTGAAAATTCAGGCAATGCCGATGTACGTGCTGCTGCCTCTCCCACACCTACTTTTACTGCCCAACAGTGGAAAGACATGAACGAAGCCCAACGGCAGCGCATCCTGCTAAACTATCGGCTGGCATATCTGGATGAAGGAGAAGTGAATTGGTGCCCAGCGTTGGGAACAGTCCTTTCCAATGACGAAGTGAAAGATGGCTTGTCTGAACGGGGAGGACATCCCGTATATCGGGTCCGAATGCGCCAATGGTTCTTGCGCATCACGGCGTATGCGGATCGTCTGTTGCGTGACTTGGACACCGTCGATTGGCCAGAGTCTACCAAGGAGATGCAGCGCCATTGGATTGGGCGTTCGGAAGGCGCCGAAGTCGATTTCCCGATTACGGTGCCTCAGATAGAATCTGCTTTACGCATTTTCACTACCCGGCCCGACACCCTCTATGGGGTTACCTTTATGGTCATGGCACCCGAACATCCATTGGTAAAGCGAATTACACAACCCACTCACCGTACCACCGTCGAAGACTATATTGAGCGAACGCGTCGCAAAACTGCCCGAGACCGACAAATCGGCGATGAAATATCTGGCGTTTTTACCGGATCGTTTGCGCGTCATCCCCTCACGGGTGAACGCATTCCCATCTGGGTGTCTGACTATGTATTAATGGATTATGGCACGGGGGCGATCATGGCAGTTCCCGCTCATGATAGCCGAGATTATCGTTTTGCTCGTCACTTTGGACTGCCCATTCGGCCTGTCATCGAAGGAGGAGCACTTGACCAATCTGCCTTCGATCGTAAAGATGCCCGCATCATTAACTCCGGCCCCATTTCGGGTCTTGCCGTACCCCAAGCCATGGAAAACATTATTCGTATCCTGGGGCAGCGCGGGACT
>CAYVLB010000012.1:0-2173 GCA_964452325.1 uncultured Sphingobacteriales bacterium
ATTATCTGTGGCTATGCAATGACCAGTCGGTATGTTGTGCAGGAGCTTTGCCGTTATCATGCATCAGTATTAATCATTGATCATGATCCAAAGGTGCTGGAGCAGATCAAAGCGCAAGGGATGTTGGCTTTGGCGGGTGATGCACTAGATGATGAGGTATTGCTGCGGGCGGGTATTCGTCGGGCCCGTGCACTGATCACTGCCTTGCGCACTGATAGTGATAATGCTTTCGTGGTGCTGTCGGCCCGCCGTTTGGCGCCTTCCATTCATATCGTAGCACGATGTGCGGGCGAAACTACCGAGCAAAAGCTCCGCATTGCTGGAGCCGACAGTGTGATTCTTCCCGACAAGATAGGGGGAGCCCATATGGCCCTTCGAATTCTTAAACCGGATATTACCGAATTCATTGACTTAATCACTGGGCAGGGCCTTCCGGACATATCATTTGAGGTGCTCAATTTTGATGCACTTAAATCAGAATTTCATGGCAAGACCTTGCACGAGCTTAACATTCGCAAGCTGACGGGAGCCAGTATCGTAGGTGTCAAAACACCGGAAGGAAAATATATTGTCAATCCTCCCCCCGATTTGGTAATTCTTCCGGGTTCGAAGTTGATCGTGTTGGGTGCCATTGAACAAATTCGGAAAGTCGAGGACATGTTCTTGGAAAAGCCGGTGGGATATGCATGAGAATTTGTTAGGGGTTCATTGTTCAATCAGCGGTGGAGTGGATAAGGCGTTTGATGAAGCATTGGACCTTCAATTGAATTGCTTTCAGATTTTCACAAAAAATCAACGACAGTGGCGTGAGAAAGTGTTTTCGGAAGCGGAAGTGAAACGTTTCCAGCGCCGATGGGATGAGGTGCAGGTGAAGGTGATTTTTTCGCATGCTTCGTACCTGATTAATCTGGCTGAATCTGATCCCGACAAGCATCGACGTGCCGTTGATGCGTTGGTTGGTGAAATCCGAAGATGTGAACAGCTGGGATTGTCGTTTACAGTTTTACATCCAGGATTTGCCCGTGATGGCGAACCTCGTGTGGCCATTGCTCGGATTGCCCAGGGGATACGTCAGGCTTTAGCAATGACAGCCGAGGCTTCTGCCTCGATACTCCTGGAAAATATGGCGGGGCAAGGTTCTAGCATTGGAGGTAACTTCAATGAGATTGCCGAAATTGTCCGCCAGGTGGAAGGGCATCACCGTGTCGGATTTTGTTTGGATACGTGTCATGCATTTGCAGCCGGATGGGACATCCGAACGCCTTCGGCAATTGATGATGTAATGGCAGAGGTGGATCGTACCATTGGGATCGACCGTCTTCGGGCCATTCATCTGAATGATTCGAAAGGCGACCTGGGTAGTCGATTGGATAGGCATTGGCACATTGGTGAAGGAAAGATTGGTGAAGCCCCTTTTCGATATCTGATCAATCGTTTTCCGGACTTGCCCAAAGTGATTGAAACCCCTAAAAAGGACGATTGGGACCGTCGCAATATTGAACGCTTACGGAGCATGATCACCGCATAGCATGATGATAGGTGTTATTGGGGTGCCTTTGAGTTTTTCATCTAGATATTTCACATGCTGGGGGCTGTTGTCAAGGCATCAGCGTGAGTAGAATTGCAAGGTGAGTTGGCGGGATCTATCTTGCCAAAAGATTGGCATTCGCTCCCTTCATGGTTTTGTTATGCGAAAGCCTGATGGAGGGTGACAGGCGTGTAGAAACCACGTTCTGTAAGGTATCCGGTGACATAGCGGGCGGGTGTGATATCGAAAGCAGGATTGAATACTTTGGTATTATCTGGCATGATTCGGACGTGTTCGATTTGTCCATTGCATGCTGCCCGAAGGGTTGTTAGTTCCGTATCTGGTCGATACTCGATGGGGATGTCCGATCCGGATCGGCTTTTGGGATCAAATGTTGAGAAAGGAAATGCCACATAGAAAGGCACCCGATGGTGATAGGCAGCCAGTGCTTTCAAGTAGGTGCCAATTTTGTTGGCTACATCACCGTTGCGGCTAATCCGATCTGCTCCTACGATTACCATGTGTACCTTTCCTTCCATTATAAGGAGGCCTCCTGCATTATCAGCGATTACGGTGTGGGGTATGCCATATTGAGATAGTTCCCAACTGGTCAGCAATCCTTGATTACGTGGTCGGGTTTCATCA
>CAYVLB010000012.1:2183-25035 GCA_964452325.1 uncultured Sphingobacteriales bacterium
CGGTCAACCTAGCGCCTTGATTTCGGGGACGAGTTTCATCAACCCATACATGAATGGAGATTCCGGCGGAATGGGCTTTATAAATGGGAGACAATGCGGTTCCCCATTCGATGCACCCCAACCATCCGGCATTGCAATGCGTGAGGATATGTACTGTTTCGTGGGAATTGGCAACATGACGAATCAGCGGTAGCCCTGTGTCACCGATGGCACTACAGGCCTGGATGTCTGCTTCTCGCCACCATTCGGCCCTTCTAAAAGCTGCTGCCAGTTTTTCGGATCCTTGGAAGGCTTGAATATATTGCCGGCAGTCGTCGAGTACATGACGAAGGTTTACGGCGGTGGGTCGGGTGTTAATAAGGGTTTGATAAGCCTGTTCGATGACGTTGTCTGTGAGGGGATCTCCTGCCCGCAATGTTTCCCGAAGGGCTAGATAGATGCCGTAAGCAGCGGTAATTCCGATGAGGGGAGCCCCCCGAACCGTCATATTCCGAATTGCTTCGGCGGCCGCTTCGAGGGTGGTAATGCGGACAGTGGTTTCTTCAAACGGCAAGCGACGCTGGTCGATCACCTCAATATCTGGCCATTCACCATTTGATGAAGTCCATAACGAGCAAGTAAACCTGTTCATGGAACAACATTCTTCGCTGGACGAAAATAATGCCTTAGGTGGATTGGATCCTCCGATGCTGACTCCATTGTATCCATCCCCAGATGGCCATGGGGACAAACACTGCATATTGAAAAGCGGTTACGTACAGTCCTTTGTAGACGTATATTGCTGCTGCCACGCTATCGATGATGATCCACCAAATCCAGTGATCGATTTTTTTGCGGGCCATGAGATAGGTTGCCACAAGTGCTGCCGTCGTGGTGAAGGCATCCCAATAAGGCACGTTTGAACGGGTATGACTCAGTACCCATCCCATGGCAGGTGTGACAATGGCAGTGGTGAGTATCGCACCGATTCGGCACGGCATAGTGCATACGGTTATGGGGTGTTCTTTGGATGGGGTTGCCTCTCCCCGTCGCCATTGAGCCCATCCATAGATGGTCATCCCTAGGTAAAAAACTTGGAGGGCTGCGTCACCATAGAGGGCGGCATCAGCAAAAATGTATAGGTAGATGAGGATGCTGATAATCCACGCAGGCCAATTGAGAATGTTTTGCCGCCCTGCCAAGTACAGGGCTCCGAAGGCGGCCAGCGTGCCGACGATCTCAAGCCCCGAAATCCAGTCCATTAAAATGAGAGGGCAGCCTATGCCAACACCACGACATGATTGCGGTACACCCGCAAGACGCCCTCTTTGATATTAAAGAACTTTGGCTCTGACCCATCGGCAGGGGTGATGCGAATGCGCCCTTGCATCAACCTGGCGATAAAGGGTGCATGACGAGGTAGAACCTGAAACAATCCCCGAACGCCGGGCGCTTGAATTTCCTTGGCTTTGCCTTTGAAGAGTGCCCCTTCCGGGGTGAGGATTTCAACATACAGGGTCATTATTGCTGCGCCTCTTTGAGGATTTTCTCACCTTTCTCGATGGCCTCTTCGATCGTACCCACCAGATGGAATGCTTGTTCGGGCAAGTGATCGACTTCCCCATCGAGGATCATTCGAAAGCCTTTAATGGTGTCTTCGATCTCAACGAAGCGTCCTTCCAGTCCGGTAAATTGCTCAGCCACGTGGAATGGTTGTGAAAGGAAACGTTGAATACGTCGGGCTCGATGTACTACCAATTTGTCTTCTTCAGAGAGTTCTTCCATTCCTAAGATGGAGATGATATCCTGAAGGTCTTTGTAGCGTTGAAGGATTTGTTTGACGTCTTGGGCAGTGCGATAGTGTGCTTCACCGACCACATCGGGGGAGAGGATGCGTGAGGTGGAGTCGAGCGGATCAACTGCCGGATAGATTCCTAGTTCGGCAATTTTTCGGCTCAGCACGGTTGTGGCATCAAGGTGGGCAAAGGTAGTGGCGGGTGCAGGGTCGGTCAGGTCATCTGCTGGCACGTATACCGCTTGCACCGATGTAATCGATCCGCGCTTGGTTGAAGTGATCCGCTCCTGCATCAGCCCCATTTCAGTAGCCAATGTAGGCTGATATCCCACTGCCGAAGGCATTCGTCCCAGTAGCGCCGACACCTCCGACCCGGCCTGAGTAAATCGGAAGATATTATCGATGAACAAAAGGATGTCTCGTCCCCGGGCTTCGTTGGGGTCTCCGTCCCGATAATATTCGGCGATGGAAAGCCCAGAAAGTGCAACCCGAAGGCGGGCGCCCGGCGGCTCGTTCATCTGGCCAAATACCAATGTCGCTTGAGATGTCCCTAATAGTTCTTTGTCCACTTTGCTCAGGTCCCAGCCCCCTTTTTCCATCGATTCCATAAAGGCATCGCCATATTTGATCACACCAGACTCGATCATTTCCCGCAGCAGGTCGTTCCCTTCCCGCGTTCGTTCACCTACGCCCGTAAATACCGAGATTCCCTCATATTTTTTGGCAATGTTGTTGATCAGCTCCATGATGAGAACGGTCTTGCCCACACCTGCACCTCCAAATAATCCGGTTTTCCCCCCTTTTGAGTACGGCTCTAGCAAGTCAATCACCTTAATTCCTGTCCAGAGGGGCTCTTCACTGGTGGAGAGTTCTTCAAATTTGGGTGGGGCTTGATGAATGGCCCTTTCTCCTTCGGCACCTACCTCTCCCAGTCCATCAATGGCTTCCCCTACTACATTGAAAAGCCTGCCTCGGATTTTCTCGCCGATGGGCATTGAGATGGGACGGCCGGTATTGATGACTTCCAGCCCCCGTTGTAATCCTTCAGTGGGATGCATTGATACCGTTCGAACAGTATCTTCACCCAGGTGTTGCTCTACTTCCAGAACGACCTTGCTGCCATCTGGAGCGACCACTTCCAGGGCGGTGAAAATCTCGGGGAGCTCAACATTTTCACCATGAAAGGTGACGTCAACGACGGGGCCGATGATCTGCGTGATGATTCCCTTTTCCGACATGATGCGAAATTTTCGGCGGCAAAAATAGATGTTCAGGGGCGGCTTGACTTGAAAAAAATACCTTCTTCAGCTATTTATACAACTACATAAAAAATTGGGTCAATATTACCGGACAACACTTCCACTTTGGCTGTTGAAAAATGCCCGCTATTTCGTTTGTTTGGAAAGGGTTAGTTCCACTTTCCCAAATACGTATCGACCGTTAAATCCAAATTGGGATACGCGGCGGGAAAAGCGAAACTGACCGCCATAGTTAAAGGCTTCTGGTACTTCATCGGGATAGACATCTAACAGGTTATTGGCCCCCAGTGTTACTGAGAAGTTGTCGTTAAGTTGATAAGCTATCGAGGCGTCGGTAATGACTTTGGCGCCGTAGGTAGAATGGATAATGTGACCATTGGCGTCGGTGCCGTGTTTGTCTGGGTCGGTCACTTTGCCGAAATAAGTGTTGCGAAGCATGAGCGTGAAATTGCCCAGTGTAAGGAAGTGCGTGAGGGATCCTTTTTCGTTGGGCATGGCCCTGGCAAGGAAGATATAGTCGGCATCCATAAAAATTTTGCTTTTGAAGGACTGAAGCTTACCCGGGATGTGGACTTCGAGCGTGTCGGTAGTGAACGTATTGATGGCCAATTCATTATGGAGCGAAGATTTTTCACCCCAAAAGGCAGTATGCGAAACCACGATGTCGATTCCGGTGGTACGGGTGTCGATGGCATTCATAAGGAAAGTGGCTTTGACTGCACCCACTTCTTTCATTGCTTTGGAGACCGCACTGCCGTCTTGGGGATCGGTAAACGGTGCCCATGGCAGCACGATTCGATCTTTGACCGTAATTTGGAAAGCATCGATGCTGGCAGTAATATTCAGGGAGGGCACTTTCAGGCTGATCCCTCCCGCGGCATTGAGGGACGTTTCTTCTTTCAATTTGGGAATGTCAAGCAATCGGGCCAGTCGGCTTTCGTTGTTGAATGTTCCCACTTCGTAAGGAATGCCGCCGATAAATTGGGTGGAAACCGTGTTGAAATAGATCTGATGAAGGGATGGGGCACGAAAGCCGGTACTGACCGCACCTCGTATGTTGAGATGGTCAAGGACTTTATAGCGTCCAGCTACTTTCCAGTTAAGGGTGTTGCCAAAATCTGAATAGTTCTCGTATCGAATCGCACCAGAAAGAAGGAATTTGTGGGTGATATCGGCTTCAACGTCGAGGTATCCAGCGTAAGAAGTGCGATATTTATTGACTTCATTGACTGGTCGGAATCCGGGAAACACTTGTGAGCCGCCCGGTACGGATCTTCCAAAGAAACTGGTGATGCGGTTCGAATCTGGAATCTTCCCCACACTTTCATAGCCATTGCCCAATCGGTCGTAGGTCATCCAAGAAGCATCTTCTCCGGCCATCAGGCGATAATTCTCTACTCGATATTCAACTCCCCATGCCATATTGACACCGTTCATGATATTGAAGAACCGGTTGACATCGAAGTTGGTGGTGTTTTGCACAAAGCTGAATCCTCCGGCGTCAAAGTCGGTTTTGGTGCGTCCCAACAAAGTAGCGTTGCTGGTATTGACAATGTTAAAATGAAATCCGTTTCTCCCGTAAGTGTTGCTGAAATCTACATTCCATTCCGCTACTTTGCTTTGAATACCGATGCTAAGGGAGTGGTCGTTAATGTCGGTGCCAATGTGGGGGAGGAAACCATCCGGAAAAGCAGCGGTATTGCCGCGTCCGTCGGTGTAGGCGGGGCGACGATAGAATCCGGCCGCTAATCCGCGCCGATAGCTGATGCCACCGAACCCGTAAAATTCGGTGTTGTCGTTCACCGAGTAGGCCGAATTGAAAAAGAACTTCCCTTCCGTCAGTTCCGACTGTCCGATTTTCATCCGGAAGTCTTTGCGGGTCTTATTCCGCCGGGCCAACTCCTCTTCGGTAACATCTTCTGCCAAGTATTTTCGGAGGGAATCCAATTCGCCGTTTTGTGCCCATGTTTTAATTTGATTCTTGAAAGCATCATCCCAATATTCCACTTTGTGTACATACATTGCAATGGCATTTAGGGCATCGGATCGGTCGGTCGCATTATTCATCTTGTAGAACTTGGATACGTCGAACCCGGCTGCCCGGGCATGTCGTTCGATGGCATGAATGCCCAGATAGATAGGTTGGCCCATTGCGTAGCTTCGGATGGTGCCATTGCGTTTGAGCATGGATCCGGTGAAGTTGATATACCCCTTTGCTCCCAATGGGATCCCATAATTGAGGTCTAACTGCATTTTCTGGCCGTCCAGTCCGTTTTGATTGTATCCATCTGCGTGCTTTCCGATGTAGGCCCCCTGGTGAAGTTTGGCAGATATGGTGTTCACGCGTTTCTGGAGTACAACATTGATGATGCCGGCAATGGCATCGGATCCGTATTGGGCAGCTGCACCGTCGCGGAGCACTTCGATTCTCTCTACTGCTGCGGATGGGATGGCGTTGAGATCGGTCCCCACGCTGCCACGGCCAATCGTTCCGTTGACGTTCATCAATGCGCTGGGGTGGCGTCGCTTGCCATTGATGAGTACCAGCATTTGGTCTGGGCCTAAACCACGCAAGGTAGCAGGATTGATATGATCAGTTCCATCGGCTACCGTTTGGTAGTTTGAGGTAAAAGATGGAGCCACATAGTTGAGGATATCGCCGACGGTGGTTTGCGGGTTGGCAACGGAGATGGTTCTAAGGTTAATCACATCGATGGGAACAGGTGACTCTACATCGGTGCGGGCCTTGGCACGGGTCCCCACCACCACAACTTCTTCTAGGGATGCCCCAGGCTCGAGCGCTACATTGATTTGTTGTTGTTTGCCTACAGTTACTTCTTTGTTTTGATATCCAATGTACAGGAATAATAGTGTTTCTCCTGGCTGGACGGCAATCTCATAATTCCCTTCATTATCCGAGGCGGTTCCTCGGCTGGTCCCCTTCACCAAAATGTTGACCCATGGCAAAACCTCTCCAGTGTTGGCATCAGTTACTTTGCCTTTGACGATAATGCTTTCTTGGGCCCACCCACGGGTGAATGAGTACATTCCCATTAAGATAAAAACTCCCCATTTTTTGAGCGATTTTTTCATAGGATTGTTCTTTGTACCATGTACAAAAATAATGCAAGGGTGATGGGAGTAAAGTTCAATCTGTCAGTGAGTTGGAAGAGGAAATGCGGATTGTTATTTTGGGTCCGGTCAGTTGCCGAACCCAGTGCGTAATGTGTTTGCCTTCGACTCTGCTAACATGGATGGGTATCACTTGTTACATTCTGCAAATCAAGCGGGAAACGAACGGCTTGGAAGACTTTCCTAAAAGAAAAAAGGGGGGTTAGCTCCGCCAATCTGAAAGCCTGGTGCGGTATGAATAATGATTTCAAGTTTGGGTATGTGATTTTTCATAAATTTGCCCTGTTGCTGTTGGATATGTTGTTATGCGTCGGGTCATTGTAAGCTTGGGGGTAGTGGCGTGGATGGGGATTGTGGCAATGGTGCCAATGAACATCTGGGAGGCTGTTACATTCTTGGATTATCAAGGCAACGTGGTTACCTTGGAGTCCTGGAGTGGATATTACGTGGTTATGGAGCTTTGGAAGCCTGAACTGCTTGACGCTGAGCGCAACGATCGTATGCTCTTTGAACGGATATACCATAAAACACACCAATATCGCTTTCCGTTTTCACAAGGCATTAAATACGTGCGTTGTGCCTTGACCCCCAATTTCGACCAATGGCAAGCAAGCATTCAAAAAGTACCGATGGAATTTGCTGTGGAGGTTGTAGATACTGCCGCTGAGAACTCTCAATTGCTTCGCCAGTTGGATATTCGTGAATTCCCTTATTATGTGGTATATAACCATGTGGGAGAAGTGATTTATCATGGTAACAGTCCGCTCCGATTGGTGCGGATCCTTCGGAGGGCAGCGCGGGGTCGATAAGCAATGGATGCCCTCATGAGGCACCATCAACGCAAGGGAAGGGAGGGTGAGCGCGTAGCGGAGTCTTACCTTAAGCGTCACGGTTTTCGAATCGTTGGTCGAAACGTCCGAATTCCACCCTATGAAATTGACCTTGTGGCTGAAAAGGATGGTGTTATTCATCTGGTAGAGGTGAAAACATCGGCTTCGTTGATTTTTCCTGAGGCGTATTATACAGATGCTAAGGAGGCTGCTTTGCAGAAAGCAGCGGATGCTTATCTTCGGATGCATCCGGAGGTGCGTGAGATTTGCATTGACTTGGTGGCAGTGGACCTCCGTCGACAATGTGTCCACTTCTATTCGGATATTGTACGTTAAGATTATTTGGTCAAATTTTGCAGCCACAAAACATCTAGGTGAATTATGGCTGCAGGACTGTTCAACGTGCCCGTTCCTCAAAATGAGCCTGTGTATGATTATGCCCCGGGTACCGAAGCCCGACAGCGTCTCAAATCGGCAATTGCCGATTGCTATGCTCGTGAGGTCGATATCCCCATGATTATCGGTGGGCGGGAAGTGCGTTCCGGGCAAACGGTAGACATTTATCCACCTCATAACCTTCACCGAAAGATCGGTGTTTACCATCGGGGTGATGTGGGTCATGTTAAAGCTGCTATTGAGGCATCCCAGAAGGCCCAAAAAGAATGGAGTGCCATGCCATGGCATGAACGCGTGGCCATTTTTCTCCGGGCGGCGGAATTATTAGCGGGCCCCTATCGCCCCGTTATTAACGCTGCTACCATGGTGGGGCAATCTAAAAACCCTTTTCAGGCTGAAATTGACAGCGCATGTGAACTTATCGATTTTCTGAGGTTCAATGCCTATTTTGCTTCGAAGATTTATCAAGATCAGCCCCTTTCGTCGCCGGGAACATGGAACCGTAATGAATACCGCCCGTTGGATGGTTTTGTGTTGGCAGTTACTCCCTTTAACTTTACCTCCATTGCCGGCAACCTGCCTTCGGCTCCTGCATTGATGGGTAATACGGTGGTGTGGAAGCCGTCCAATAAGCAGATCTATTCTGCAATTGTTATTATGGAAGTGTTACGGAAAGCTGGCTTGCCAGACGGGGTAATCAACATGGTCTATGCTCCGGGAGCAGAAGTTGGACAAGTGGTGTTTCGGCATCCCGACTTTGCGGGGCTTCATTTTACGGGTTCGACGTCTGTATTTCAGCAGATGTGGCGGACCATCGGAGAGAATATCACAATGTATAAATCATATCCCCGAATTGTGGGAGAGACGGGAGGCAAGGATTTTATTGTGGTGCATCCTTCGGCGGATCCTGAGGAGGTAATTACTGCCATCATCCGGGGTGCATTTGAATATCAAGGGCAGAAATGTTCGGCTGCCTCACGGGCTTTCATTCCCAAGGGGTTCTGGAACCGGATAAAGGATCAGCTCTATGCCGAAATGGAGCAGCTCCGAATGGGTCCCCCAGAGGACTTTCGTAATTTTATCAATGCGGTCATTGACAAGTCCAGCTTCGAGAAACTGGCAGGATACATTGACCACCTGAAAAATGACCCCAAGGTGGAGATATTCTTTGGTGGGGGATATGATAACTCCGAAGGCTATTTCATCCAGCCCACGATTGCCATTGTTGATAGCCCTTATTACGTGACCATGTGTGAGGAACTCTTTGGTCCTATATTGTCTGTTTATCTTTATGACGACGACCAATACGAAGAGATGCTCCCCGTCATCGATCAGGCTGCCCCATATGGTTTGACAGGGGCAGTGATGGCCCATGACCGGTCCGCCATTTTAATGGCCCATAAATATCTGGAAGGCACCGCTGGCAACTTCTACGTTAATGATAAGCCAACTGGTGCTGTAGTAGGCCAACAGCCCTTTGGGGGAAGTAGGGCTTCGGGGACCAACGACAAAGCGGGATCGGCGATCAATCTGATGCGATGGGTCAGTGTCCGTACCATCAAGGAAAACTTCAACCCGCCCCGCGACTGGCGGTACCCATTCTTGGCGGAAGAATAAGCGGAGGGGCAGTTGGATTGTATTTATCTTCCTTGCCTGAGAAAAGGATAGGGGAGGGAGGAATGCCTTATGGGCACGTACTTTTGCACACTCATCCAAGATCAACGGTATGAATGCCTGCTTTGAGCGTCCAGAACAGTTTGACCTTGTATCCATTGCCGAAACGGTTCGTCGGTTCTGGGAATCGGAAGATATATTCCGGAAAAGCATAGCCCAGCGCGAAGGCGCCCCGAATTTTGTATTTTATGAAGGTCCCCCTTCTGCCAATGGGATGCCGGGAATTCATCACGTATTGGGACGAACCATTAAAGATATCGTATGCCGCTATAAAACCCAAACTGGCTATCGGGTGTTGCGGCGAGGAGGATGGGATGCCCACGGCTTGCCTGTCGAACTCCAGGTAGAAGAGCGTCTAGGAGTACGTAAAGATGATGTGGGCGACAAGATATCTATTGAAGCATTTAATGCGGAGTGTCGAAAAGATGTTATGCGTTTCAAGCAAGAGTGGGAAGAGCTGACGCGTCGGCTTGGCTATTGGGTGGATCTTGAGACCCCCTATATCACGTTTGATCCTAAGTACATTGAAACGTTATGGTGGATTCTCAAAAAGCTATTTAATCGTAAACTGCTATATCGTGGCTATTCCATTCAGCCCTATTCTCCAGCTGCAGGGACGGGTCTTAGTTCCCACGAGCTCAACCAGCCAGGCACTTATCGCGATGTCAAAGACGTATCCATCACCGCCATGTTTCAGGTGTTGGGAACACCCGATGAGTACCTATTGGCATGGACCACCACTCCTTGGACGCTGCCATCCAATACTGCCCTTGCTGTGAATCCCGATCTCGAATATGTGAAGGTACGTACTGTCCATCCTTACCAACCTCAACGGGGCGATATCTATGTATATTTAGCCCGCGAGTCCTTACCGAGATATTTTTCTGAAAAGACACCCCATGAAGTTGTCGAAACAATGAAAGGCAAGGACCTAGCCGATATGAAATATCAGCCATTGTTTACCTATGTGGACCCGGGTCCAGGAGCCTACCGAGTGGTGGTGGATGACTTTGTCAAAGCCGATGAAGGAACTGGTATCGTACACATTGCCCCCACATTTGGAGCAGACGACTTTCGCGTTGCTCAAGAACAACAGATTCCCATGGCGATGGTCCCCGACCCTGAGCACCCCCAACGCCATATCCCTTTGGTAGATCGTCAAGGGCGATTTGTGGCTCAAGTTACTGATTATGCAGGACGCTACGTTAAAAACTACTCTAACCTTCCAGACGAACAATTTGAGGACGTTAACCTCGAAATTGCCCTCCGCCTCAAACGCGAAGGCAAGGTCTTTACGATGGAAAAGGTCGTTCATTCATATCCCCACTGTTGGCGAACCGACCGTCCTATCTTGTATTATCCACTTGAAGCATGGTTTATTCGGACCACCGCTGTGAAAGATGAATTAATTGCCCTCAATGAGACGATCCGTTGGCACCCTCCCCACGTTGGGAAAGGGCGGTACGGTAATTGGCTGGAGAACCTGATTGATTGGAACTTGTCGCGTTCTCGGTTTTGGGGAACGCCCCTCCCAATATGGACCACCGACGACGGTGAGGAAATTAAGTGTATCGGTTCGTTCAAGGAACTTCGCCAAGAGGTTAATAAGGCCCGGGCAGCGGGCATTGAACAGCCTCCATTGCCCCAAGACTTTGACCCCCATCGCCCTTATGTTGACCGGATTGTGTTGATTAGTGACTCCGGGCGTCCGATGCGGCGTGTTCCCGATGTGGTGGATGTATGGTTTGACTCTGGGGCCATGCCCTATGCCCAATGGCATTATCCTTTTGAAAACGTTGACGTTTTCAAGGAACAATTCCCTGCCGACTTTATCGCCGAAGGTATTGATCAAACACGGGGATGGTTCCATACCTTGCATGTGCTGGCTACCCTTCTTTTCCATAGCGTGGCTTTCAAGAATGTGTTGGTTAATGGATTGGTGCTTGATGAACATGGGAATAAGATGTCAAAGCGCCTTGGCAATGTGGTTGATCCGTTCGAAGTGCTGGCTACTTATGGGCCAGATGTCATCCGGTGGTATATGGTGCATCATGCACATCCGTGGGAGAACCTCCGTTTTTCGTTGAAGGGATTAGATGAAGTTCGCCGTAAGCTGTTCGGAACGCTGTTTAATGTGTATTCATTTTTTGCGCTGTATGCCAATATCGATAGCTTTCGGTTTGCCGAACCTGAAGTTCCCTTGGAACGGCGTCCCGAAATGGATCAGTGGATCCTCTCGTTGACTGGGTCGGTCATTCGCGATGTACGGGAAATGCTGGAAGCGTATGACCTCACTGGTGCCGCCCGGCGTATTCATAATTTCATTATTGATGACGTGAGTAATTGGTATGTACGCCTTAATCGTCGCCGCTTTTGGAAAGGTGAGTCTGGAGAAGATAAACTTTCCGCTTATCAGACCCTTTATTCCGTTCTTGAAAATATAGCTGGACTGTTGGCACCCTTTGCCCCGTTCTTTGCCGAATGGCTGTTTCTTAACCTGAATTCGGTGACGCGACGCAGCCCCGCTCAGTCGATCCACTTAGAAGAGTTCCCCCATTTTCAATTGTCATGGCATCGACCCCAACTGGAAGCAAAAATGGCGTTGGCGCAGGAAGTTGTGTCGTTGGTGTTGTCGTTGCGCAAAAAAGTGAAAATTCGGGTGCGGCAGCCGTTGCGTAAAATCATTGTGGCCCCAGCCCGTTCCGAAATGATGGAAGCATTGGCTGACGTACGCAATTTGATCCTTCAAGAGGTTAATGTCAAGCAAATGGAAGTTGTATCGCCTGACGACGCCATGTTGATCAAAGAAGTTAAGCCGAATTTTGCGAGGCTGGGCCCCCGACTTGGTAAAAAGATCAAAGCGCTTCAGGCAGCACTTCGCAAGTTGGATGCGTCGGATGTTGCCCAATTGGAACGGACGGGTAAGGTCACGTTATCCCTTGAAGGAGAACCTTTTGTATTGACGCTGGAAGACGTCCAAATTACCCCACGTGATATTCCCGGATTTGTGGTGTCGGCTTCGCCGCAAGTAGTTGTGGCATTAGATCCGCAAGTTGATGAAGAACTTCGTCGGGAAGGAATGGCGCGCGACCTCATTAACCGCATTCAACGACTCAGAAAAAGTAAAGGGCTGGAAGTGACCTGCCGCATCAACATCTACCTGAGGGCTGACGAGCAATTGAAAGAAGTGATTGATCGGTTCGGAGAAATGATTCGGATGGAAGTTTTGGCAAAAAATATTTTATTTGCGGACAAGGACAGTGAAGCCGATACCTTTACCATTGATGGGATGAAGGTGGAGGCAAAGATTGAGCCCGTTGAATGATAAAATGGCAAATGTTATGTCGGTAAACTCAAAGACCCGATATTCTCCGGAAGAGCTGGAAGAGTTTCGTCAGATTATCTTGGAAAAATTGAAGAAAGCACAGGCTGAATACATGGAATTGCGGAGGCGCCTTGTCGCTCCGTCAGAAAATGATGTATCTGATACGGTCCATGAATTTCATCCCATCGAAGACTCTTCGCAATTGATGGAGCGTGAATGGCTGGCCCAGTTGGCTGATCGACAGTTTGTGTTTATTCGACAGCTTGAAGCGGCTCTGCGTCGTATCGAAAACGGAACCTACGGCATTTGTCGCATTACTGGTAAGCTGATCCCCAAAGAACGTTTGCGTGTCGTCCCCCATACCACCGTCAGTATCGAAGCCAAACGACAGCAGCGTCCTTAGCTTCTCCGAGTGTCGTTCCGTACGCTATCGCCTCGGATGGTGCTTGCTGGCAGTGCTGTTCATTGACCAAGCAACCAAATTGTGGATCAAAACCCATATGTCATTGGGGGAAGAAATTCGCTTTTTTGACTGGTTTCGAATTCATTTTACTGAAAACTACGGAATTGCCTTTGGTATCCGGATTTTCGGGCGTGATGGCAAGGTAGTTATTACCCTGCTACGGATGCTGGTGGTGTCGGGCCTGCTCTATCTGCTGTGGCGAATCAGCTGCCATCCGGGATATCGGATGGGATTCAAAGTGGCGTTGAGCCTGATTGCCGCAGGAGCCATTGGAAACATTATCGATTCGGTTTTTTATGGCGTGGCCTTTGGCTATGATACCTGGTTGCATGGGCGGGTAGTGGATATGTTCTTCTTTCCCATCGTCGAATGGCAGTGGCCCCAGTGGATCCCCATTATTGGTGGGCAACACTTCCTGTTTTTCCAATATATTTTCAACGTTGCCGATGCTGCCCTGACCATCGGAGTAACCCTAATGTTATTCTTTTATTCGAAGGAGCTGAAAGGCGAACTACCTTCTAGTACTACTGGTCAGCTTTGCCAATAAAAGCTGGCCTTAAAATAAAAATAATGAATCAGGCCAATCTACTGCAAAGGGTGCCTCCACATGTAATGCGGATATGCGAACAGATCCAACAAGATGAAATCACCGAATTCGAACTCTACCAAACATTAGCCCGACAGGCCACTAACGATACCAACCGGCAAATATTCCAAAAGATCGCCGAACAGGAAAAGGCCCACTACGATTTCTTCCAAAAAATCACCGGAAAAACATACCACCCCAACCGCTTACGTAATCGTATCGTTATTATATTGTCTAAGGTGTTGGGGGTTACTTTCATTCTGAAGTGGCTGGAAAAACGAGAACAGCAAGCCCAAGACAACTACCAGCAAGTGATCCGATATTTCCCGGATGCTGAACCGCTATTGCATGAAGAAGAAGAACACGAACAAGAATTATTAGATCTTATTGAAGAAAATATCCTTGATTATGTGGGATCGATTGTGTTGGGGCTGAATGATGCTTTGGTGGAACTGTTGGGTGCGTTGGCGGGAATGACGTTGGCCATTGGCAAGCCTGAAATAGTTGCTATTGCGGGATTGCTAACGGGGATTGCTGCTTCGTTGTCGATGGCAGCCGCAGAATATCTTTCCACCCGAGCCGAGATCGAGACCAATGCCACTATTCAAAAAAAACCTTTTCAAGCTGCCGTTTTTACAGGAATTGCTTATATCATTACTGTGCTGCTGTTAGTGTTGCCATATTTTTGGCTCGACAACGTAGTGATTAGCCTTTTGATTGCTTTGGGAATCAGCATCCTCATTGTAGCCCTTTTTAACGGATATCTTGCGATTGCCAAAGATCGACCATTCTGGCGAAACTTCTTGCAAATGACCGGCATTATCTTTTCCGTATCCGCATTCACCTTTTTCTTAGGATGGTTAGTCAATCGCTATTGGGGTATTGATATATGATGTGTAGAGCTTTGTGGATAAGTGTTGTCTGTGGATTTGAAATCATGGCAATTGCTCAACCGCTTTACTATCAAAAAACCCTTGCAGGCGACACTTTTGTGGCATATCAGCCCATCCCGAAGGTAGGTCCCTTTTTTTATGAACGGACCTTTTGTGTACCATTAGACCGGCTATTTGCCTGGAATCCTCATTTGGCATCCCGATGGGATACACTGGCATGGCGCCGGGCAAATCCATTTGTGAAGCATCTGACCATCGATTCGGCATTGCGAAAGTATCCCCAATGGGCCCATCGATGGACCATCCGCTATTTTCAAGGTATTCCCCAGCAATCCATCATCTGGATAAATGCCAGTGTTTTGGATTCATGTAGTCAACTTCCCGATTCGCTGGCACCGTTTCACGTGGTGCGGAAAGGGGATACGTGGTATGGGTTAGCACAAGCATATCAAATTTCGATTGATTCTTTGCGGCTGCTGAATCCCCGTTTAGCTGATGAAGTGTTGGTAGTGGGTGTGCGTGTATGGCGCGTTCGTCCGATAAATCTTGCACCGATATCTCTGCCTTTAGCCCTTCCAGATTCTTCTGTGGGTGTCGGCACCGTATCAAATGGCAATACTTTTCCCAATCGTCCCAGATTCATCGACACCTTGGAAGGGAAAGCCACGTGGATTAGTCCCCCCGACTCAATGTCGCACGACCCGTTGGTGATTTTGTATGGGGGGGTGCAGCGTGGCACAAAGGTATGGATCGAGAGCATTAATACGGGCCGTACTGTGCAAGCGAAAGTGGTTGCCCCGCCACCGATGGATGCCTCTGCTGAAGTGATGGTCAGCGGGCGTCTTGCCGCTCTTTTAGGAGAACAACGCCCCTTTTTCCGCGTGCGTATCATGATTCCCCAGCAGTAGCTTTCTCTGTGCGTGCCAGTCTATCATTTGTCTTTATGAAGCTGATTGTTGGTAAGAATGCCTGATTTGATCGGTTCTAAATTCGTGCTCAATTGAAAGTGGCAACCCCAAGGTTTCTTAAATTGCGCTCATCAATGAACTGTGATTATGTACGGGACGATTCACATCACAGAAGAAGAGTATGGGCATTTTGCTGAAATGCTGCGCCAAGAAGACCCCGAGAAATTAGCTGAATTCGAGGCGCGTATCGAACGTGGTGAAAAAATCGAGCCAGATGATTGGATGCCTCGGCTCTACCGAAAGCAGGTGTTGCGGATGATTGAACAGCATGCCCACTCCGAGATCATTGGCGCCCTTCCCGAAGGAACGTGGATTACACGCGCCCCCGGGTTCCGACGTAAAATGGCGTTGATGGCTAAAGTCCAAGATGAAATTGGACACGCCCAACTCCTATATAGTGCAGCAGAGACGTTGGGAAAAACCCGTGAGGAAATGATCAACGACTTGCTCAGTGGTCAATCAAAATACTCAAATGTTTTTAACTATCCAGCCAAAACGTGGGCTGATGTGACCGTCATTGGATTTTTAGTGGATGCGGGTGCTATTATTAATCAAGTGACAAATTCGAAAGGGTCGTATGGGCCGTATGTCCGTGCGCTTGAGCGCATTTGCTACGAAGAAGCCTTTCATCTGAAACAAGGACATGATGCTTTCGTGGCTTTGGCCACGGGGACGCCTGCTCAACGGGCGATGCTCCAGGATGCCCTCAATCGGTGGTGGCGCCCATTGATGCACTTTTTTGGCCCGCCGGATGAGTTGTCAAAACACACCAAAGTGCTGACAAAATGGAAAGTAAAAATGGCAACTAATGATGAGATGCGGCAGTGGTTCCTCGACCAATATGTCCCGAAGATTTGGGAGTTAGACTTGACATTGCCCGACCCCAACCTCCGCAAGGACCCCGAAACGGGAAAATGGGAATACTCCGACCCGGATTGGAATGAATTTTTCCGTGTAATTAATGGTGATGGCCCTTTGAATAAAGAGCGGCTGGCAGTGAGGCGGTGGGCGGAAGAACATGGTCGATGGATCCGCGAAGCATTGGCAAAACCTGACAAAACTTACGTAACCCCATTTGCTTAAAAAAAGCCGTTTTGTCGATATGAAAGTTGTCTCTCTGGATCCACGGGTTGCACGATTAGAATTCCGTGAAGAACATTGGCATCATCAACGCCCTTTGCGTAAGGGCGAGCAGTGGCCCACTTATGAGGTGTTTCAAATGAAAAAGCGCGGCACACAGGCCGTGCATGTAGGTATCGTTCATGCACCGAGTCCCGAAATAGCTTTGGCATTCGCAAAAGAGCAATACACACGGCGAGGAACCACCGTTCGCCTCTGGGTGGTACCTTCCGATCAAATCTATTCTACTGCTCCCGAAGATGAAGTTATCTTCGCTACTACACCAGAAAAGATTCACCGAGAACCCTTTGCTTACAAAGTGAAAGAGAAAATCGAACGCTATAAGAAAATCCGGAAAGCATGACCGCACCATATCAAAGTGCCGTTCGCGAGCTGCTTTTCAAAATGGCGGATGACAACCTCATTATGGGACATCGCAATTCCGAATGGGTCGGATTGGGTCCTATTCTGGAAGAAGACATTGCCTTGAATTCGATTGCTCAGGATCAGACGGGATATGCATGGCGCTTGTACCAAATGCTTCATCAAATGCAAGAGGCAGATCCCGATTCGTTGGGGTTCTTGCGCCAGCCCCGCGAGTATAAGTGTTGCCACTTGGTGGAGTATCCCATTGTCGATAACGGTATTGGTGAATATGACTTTACGTTGGCCCGTCATTTTTTCTTTGACCATGCCCAATTGTTGCGCTGGGATCTATTGCGTACTTCTTCTTTCGAACCATTGGCCCAATTGGCCGCTAAAGCGATGGGTGAAGTTCGATATCATGTGTTTCATGCCAATGTGTGGCTAAAAAACCTTCTTGAAGGGAATGAAGAAAGCCGGCAACGTATGACCGAAGCGTTAATGCGGACTTTCCCATTGGCTTTGGGTATTTTCGAGCCAGGACCCCATGAAGCGGTTTTGAACAACGAAAAAATATTTGCTGGTGAGGATATGTTGAAGAGCCAGTGGTTGGATCGGGTGACTGCGTTTTTACATTCCTTGGATGTCGAACTACCTGATGTTACCAGTGTAGAGCCTGTGTATGGTGGGCGTTATGGCTATCATTCCGATCACTTTGACAATTTGATCGCTGAGATGGGCGAGGTACTCCGGGCATATCCAGACGCGCAAGCGTGGTAAAGAAAACGCCGATTTTTTTAAGGAACCGAACTTTCCCGTTGTCCCTTTTGCTATTTTTGCAGCCGCATTCTGCCCGGTGGTGTAATGGCAACACATCTGATTTTGGTTCAGAAGACTCCAGGTTCGAGTCCTGGCCGGGCAGCTTGTTTTCTTACGAGTTGATTTAATATTCGATGCCGGCAAGGTTCAATCCCATCAAAATTTTTAGTGGGTCGAGTAATCGTGCACTGGCAGAGGAAATTGCCGACTATTTGGAAAAACCCTTAGGACAGATTACCCTTCAGCGTTTTAGCGATGGGGAATTTCAACCAGTGATTGAAGAAAGCGTGCGGGGATGCGACGTGTTTATCGTGCAGTCTACGGTAGCACCTGCCGAAAATTTGATGGAACTGCTGTTGATGATTGATGCAATTCGGCGAGCATCAGCCCATTACATCACTGCGGTCATCCCTTATTACGGGTACGCCCGCCAAGATCGTAAGGATAAGCCACGCGTACCGATTGGGGCACGCCTGATTGCAGACATGTTGACAGTGGCAGGAGCACATCGGGTGATCACACTCGACCTTCACGCAGGGCAAATCCAGGGGTTTTTTAATATTCCATTGGATCACCTCGAAGCCCGCGTGCTCTTTGTGCCATATATCCGATCATTGAATTTGCATCCGTTAGTTTTAGCTGCACCTGATATGGGTAGCTCTGGACGGGTACGCGAATATGCTAAGGCACTGCGGGTCGAGATGGTAATCTGTGATAAGCATCGTAAGCGGGCCAATGAAGTTGAGGAGATGCGCCTTATCGGTGAGGTGAAGGGGCGACACGTTATTCTCATTGATGATATGATTGATACTGCCGGAACATTGGTGACTGCTTCTCACCTGATTCGAGCGAGGGGAGCGTTATCAGTGCGGGCCATGGCCACGCACCCGGTCCTTTCAGGACCCGCATACGAGCGCTTGGAAAAAGCGCCTTTGGAGGAAGTAGTGGTCACCAATACCATCCCCTTGCGCAACTCCTCGCCGAAAGTAAAGGTGCTATCGGTGGGCCCCCTCTTGGCCGAAGCTATCCGAAGTGTTTACGAACACCGTTCCATTAGTCAGATGTTGAAATTCCCATAATCCCTCTTCTTTCGATTAGGGGCGAATGGAAACTGATCAAATGAGGGTGCCAACTCCCAATTGCTATACATTTTGACGATACATTTTAACGGCCCATATTTTGTCATCGTTAGATCCTCCTATCCGCTCCCACCGTAAATTAGAATGAAAAACATGGCAGGGATTTTGTGGTTTCGCTGGGTGCTTTCAAACCTGTGATTGTGATTTAGGTGTTCGGACTGCAAGACGCGGTGAAGGTTAAGCATCTTTCAAGTGAACTGATATCGCTATTATAACAAGGGTCCTGTTATGGACTTTGCAGTTAGTCGTAGGTATGTAAGTTATATCTCGCAGAGGATATTTGTTTCAGGTTGTTGTGTGCTATAGACCGTTTTCTTCATAACGTTCTGGGTATGGTGGTTGGCCATCTGTTTAGGAAAGTGGGGGGGTAATCTGCATTTGGCGTTGGTAGACGTGAGCATAGTAGGTGCAAGCTGCTAATAGCTGTTGGTGCGTGCCGCGTGCGATAATTTGGCCTTTTGAAAGGACCAGGATTTCATCGGCATCAATAATTTGCGATATCCGATGGGTCGACATGATGAGGGTTTTTCCCTGTAATGCTTGTCGCAGGTTGCGAAGTATGATTGTTTCGGTGTGAGCATCAACAGCTGATAGGGCATCGTCGAGGATGTAAACGGGTGCATCGCGGAGGAGGGCACGTGCCAAACACAGGCGTTGTTTTTGACCCCCCGATAGGTTGACGCCCCGCTCTCCCAACAAAGTATCAAACCCTTTCGGCATTCGTTGTATGTCATCGTATATGGCGGCCTGGCGCGTGACTTTCTCCAGCGTGGGTAAGACCTGAATGCGTTGTTCAGGATCATGCCAATCGATGGGTTCAGGAAGTCCACGTATAAGATTTTCCCCGATACTCTCCGAAAAAAGAAAGCTCTCTTGGTTCACAATGATGACCCGTTGGCGAAGATGTCGGGGCAGGATATGAGGATAGGGGATTGAGTCGATCTGGATAACGCCTTCCGAAGGGTCGTAAAAACGACCCAATAATTGAATTAATGTACTTTTTCCGCTGCCTGTTCGCCCGACTAGCCCCAGCTTCTTGCCGGGAAATAGCTCAAAATCAATATGATGAAGGCGCCATTTGTTCAAAGGGGTGTAAGTAAATGCAACATTTTCCGATCGGATTCGTCCTTGTACGTTGGTCAGTGCCACCGGACCTTGCTTGAGCGTAGTACGGATTAGCGGGTTATGTGTATTCAGCAATTCGTTGATTCGACTTTGTGACGCTGCCGCCCGTTGGGCCAGTGTGGTGATCCAACCAATCGAAGCAACAGGCCACATCAGCATGTTCAGATATACAAACAATTCCGCCAAATTGCCCAGGGTGATGGTACCTTCCATCACCTTTTGTCCACCGATATATAATACAAATAGCATGCTGAGTCCCATAAATAATAACATGGCGGGAAAGAAGAGGGCATCGGCTCGTACGTAGTGGAGGTAATGGTCTCGATAGCTGCGATTAATTGCCTCAAAACGCTGATTTAGCACCCTTTCTGATGCAAATGCTTTGATGATTCGGATGCCAGCAAAGCTTTCTTGGACGAATGAGGTCAGATGGGAAAGTAGCGCCTGGATTTGCTCACTTCGTATGTAGATGACACGGCTGACACGATAAACCGCCCAAGCCATCGGCGGTAGTGGAGATACCACATACCATGCTAATTCTACATTGATAAAGAAAATAGTGCTTACAATTACTGAGATCATAATAATGAGGTTCACTCCATAGAGGAGTCCAGGACCTAACACCATCCGGATGCGGCTAAGGTCTTCGGTAAGACGTGCCATGAAATCACCGGTGCGATGCCGATGGAATTGTTCCATCGGTAGATTCAACAGGTGGCGAAAAAGATCTGCCCGCAAATCCGCTTCAATACGACGTGATGTCCGGATGACTGCTTGACGCATACCATACATTACCATTCCCCGCAATATCATTATTCCCATCATCAGCCCAATGACCGTTAGGAGCAGTTCCGTGCCAGTTGTAAACGAAGGAAAGGGAATTGCCCACCATTCGAAAAGCTCAAATATGGAGTGTTGAGGAGTCTGATAGTGGTCAATGGCATGGCGTACCAACTGTGCCGGAAGGGTTGCTAACAAATTATTGATGACAATAAAGGCAACGCCCATGATGAGGGCGTGTCGGTAACGTTGAAGGTACGGAAAGAGGGCGCTCAATGCTTTCATACCAGATGCAAAATACTAACTTTGCGCGTCAAACGACACCACGAAAAAAATGGATGTTAGTACATCGGAGAAAGTAGGCAAGAATTTAGTATTTGAATTACAAAGTTCAATGGGACATGAGCAAGTGATTTTTTGTCATGAACCTACTACCGGATTGCGTGCAATCATTGCCATACATAATACGATGCTGGGGCCGGGGTTGGGTGGGCTTCGGATGTATCCCTATCGATCTGAAGAAGAAGCTTTGGTGGATGTACTTCGCCTCTCCAGAGGAATGACCTATAAGGCCGCAATTTCCGGCCTTGACTTGGGCGGGGCGAAAGCAGTGATTATCGGGCATCCTGCCAAAGATAAAAGTGAGGCTTTGTTGCGATGGTTCGGTCGCTTTGTGGAAAGCTTGGGCGGTCGATACATCACCGCAGAAGATGTGGGAACCACCACCGCCGATATGGAAATCGTGTCTCGCGAAACCGAATATGTTACGGGATTGCCAGAGGTAATGGGTGGTGGAGGAGATCCATCCCCTATTACGGCATATGGGGTGTTTCTGGGAATGAAGGCAGCAGTGAGTGTGTTGGATGGCAGCGAACACCTCGATGGCAAGCGGGTATTAGTAGAGGGAGTGGGGAAAGTGGGATCATTTTTGGTGCCGTATTTGGTAGAAGATGGTGCAGAAGTGCTCATTACCGATATTAATCCGGATCGCATTGCATCAATCAAACAACGTTATCCGGATGTGCAAGTGGTAGACCTTGATCGACGATTTGAACAAGCAATAGATATTTACTCGCCATGTGCGTTGGGAGCCACACTTAATGATGATACTATTTCAATTCTTAAAGCAAAAATTGTTGCTGGGGCCGCCAACAATCAATTGGCAGAAGAAGAACGGCATGGGCGGATGCTGATGGAAAGTGGGATTATCTATGCCCCCGATTTTGTGATCAACGCGGGGGGGCTGATTAACGTCTATACAGAGTGGAACGGATACGATCATGATTTGGCAATGGCTCGAGCAGATAAAATATACGAGACCACCCTTCAGATACTACAGCGGGCCCTTGAAGAGAACACACCTACATATCAAGTCGCCAATACGATGGCGGAAGAGCGAATTAAGATGGTGGGGAGGACGAATTTAATGTACTAAGTCGCCCCACTGGTGATACCCATATGCTTGGACGGCGGATACTTCGGATCAAGGCGCTTCAGCTGTTATATGCGCATCGTTGCGGGGCCTACCCGATAAGCCGCCTCGAAGCTCCAGAACTGTTTGAGGATTTCTTAAAAATCACTTTTGAAGGATATCTTTATCTCTTTCATTTCCTGGTTCGGCTGGGAGACTACGTTGAAGAGTACTACCAAGCCTCCCTTCGGGTTCCTGCCGAGTTTCGGCAAGAAGGAGTAACGCGTCACCTTCGATTTCATGCCAACCCCCTCCTGCGGCAAATTCGAGAACACCCCGAACTAATTCGCCTTAGCCGAAAATTTAACGTACAATGGAAGGGTGATGAACAGCTCCTTCGGCACGTGTTCCTACACTTAAAAGCCACCCATGCCTACCAGGACTACATACGGCCCGCTGATGTCGACTTGCTGATGCATCTCCAAATCCTTCTTTTTGTTGTAAAATATTATTCAACACAGTTTCCTCATCTTGTATCCCATTTGGAAGAGTCCTTTCTCACATGGGAAGATGATGCTGAGAGGGTGCTGCAGTGGGTCTTGCGGTCATTGAAACGATTGGCACGGGGTGAAATGAATTTTATTACCTATCCTTATGTCGACCCTAAAAACAAGGAATTTGCACAAAAGCTAATGATTGGAGCTGCTACCAAGGGGCCTGAATTGATTGAAGCCCATGTAATGCCCCATGTAGATCCCCGTCGTTTTGGGCTGCAAACTCCTGACATCGACCGGCT
>CAYVLB010000013.1:0-12601 GCA_964452325.1 uncultured Sphingobacteriales bacterium
CACAGTGCTGAAACCCCTACGGTGATATACCATCCGAGCGTTCCGTGGAAAACATCGTCTGCAGAAGCCTTGCGGACCCAACGGCACCATGACATGCGTTACCAAACCACGACCATTGGCCCGCACCGAGATCATTATGCCTTCTTATTAAACGAACAACCCATTGAAATGGCTTCGCAAGGCCAACAAAAAACCCTCCTCTTGGCATTGAAATTAGCTGAATGGAAATATTTATCCCAGGTGCGGCAAACTGTCCCATTGTTGTTGCTGGACGACCTGTTTGACAAATTGGATAGCCAGCGCAGCGATCGATTGTTGCAGCTGTTGAAGGACTTTGGCCCGATGCAAGTATTGATTACCGACACCTCGGTAGAGCGTTGCCAAGCATTGTTGGGAAAGGGACCATCTTACTTTCGTGTCTGCCGAAGGGCGGATACTTCAATTGTTGAGTTGATATGATTTTATTTCGGGGAATGCTGATTGATGAACGGATCTTGACAAAACCGTTTGCATGTCGGCTGTCGGCCTGTCGGGGACGGTGTTGCATTGAGGGAGAAGAAGGAGCTCCCATCACAGTGGGTGAAAAGCGTTTGCTCCAACGGGAATTGCCGCGAATTCTTCCCCACCTGACGAAAGGCGTACGAAAGGAAATACAGCGCCAGGGGTTTTACGCAGAAAAAAGTGAAAGTCGAAGTATTCGATGCTTGCCTGACGGGCGGTGTGTATTTGCACGATGGGGGAAGAACGGTACCCTGGAATGTGTGATCGAGTATCTCCATGGGCAGGGCAAGATAAGCGTGCCGAAACCATTCTCATGTCGATTATACCCACTGCGATTGGATCGGTTGGGATCGGCATGGGTGTTGCGGTTCGACGAATGGGATATTTGCCTGCCCGCCCGAATGGAAGGGATGGCTCGTGGAATTCGGGCATATGAGTTTGTTCGAGAAACCCTCATTGAGTATTTCGGGTGCGAATGGTATGAAGAATTGGATGCATTGGCCGATGAATATCTTCAATCTTCGGAAGAATGACCCAGAAAAAAATATCCCTTTTTGTCCCCTGTTTTGTAGATCAGATATGGCCTTCGGCAGGCATTGCGACAATGCGTGTATTAGAACGGCTGGGCTATTCGGTGGAATACCCCGAAGGGCAATCATGTTGTGCGCAGCCTGCCTACAATGCGGGATACGTAAATGCCGCCCGTCGGGTGATGGAGTACACCGCATCAATATTTGCGCAATCTCCCGCCCCAGTGGTGATGCCTTCCGCCAGTTGTGTCGGGTTTATGCGCACGTACTATCCCCGTGAAGGATGTAAAGCCCCAGCCGTTTATGAGTTGGTCGAATTCCTTATGCGTTTTGAAAAAGAGAGCATTGCTCGGATTGGAGCATCTTTCCCATATGTGGTAACCTATCATGACTCATGTAGTGCGCTTCGAGAAATTAAGCTACGGGAAGGTGTTCGTTATATATTAAGTCAAGTACGGGGGCTGCAATTGCGTGAAATGCAGGATACGGATCGATGTTGTGGTTTCGGGGGGACTTTTGCTGTTAAGTTTCCCTCAATATCTACGGCAATGGCCCGCTATAAATTGCAAAAAGCGCTGGATACTTCGGCCACGCATGTAGTGTCGACGGATGTCTCGTGCCTGATGCATTTGCGGGCTTATGCCCAAGCCCATCACCTGCCCCTTCGCTTCTTACACATAGCGGAGGTGCTGAATTCTTACGAGTAAAAGTAAGATCCAACGAATTAGGAACCGTTGAGGGCATGTTCGATGAGCAGAACCAGTATGTGAATGACTTTGATATGAATTTCCTGGGCGCGATCAGAGTAGGGGGCATGCGGGGCCCGGATCTCTATATCGGCCAGTTGCGCTAATCGCCCACCTCCCTTCCCAGTAAGCGCAACTATTTTCATCCCTTTTTGGCGGGCAGATTCAGCGGCTCGAATGACATTGGGCGAATTACCACTTGTACTAATGGCTAATAAAACATCTCCCGGCTGCCCCAGCCCGTTCAAAAATCGGGCGAATACCCATTCATAGCCATAGTCGTTGGCAGTACAACTTAGATAGGCGGGGTCACTGATTGCAATGGCAGGCAACGCAGGTCGATTGTCGCGAAATCGACCTGTGAGTTCCTCCGCAAAATGCATGGCGTCTGACATCGATCCACCATTTCCGCAGCTGATAATCTTACCACCATTACGAAGCGATTCAACCATCAGAAAAGCAGCCCCCTCAATGGCATCGAGATTACGTGAGTCGTTGATAAACTCGTCCAATATGCGTCGGGCGTGCGTAAGTTCGTTTCGGATTAGCCGCTTCATTGGGCATTAAACTTTTGAATACCACTCTGGAGGAAACGTAAATACTCCGAAATGTCAGGTGTGTAGCCCCGGGGGGCAACGAGCACTTGTTCGTTGGTATCGAGCAGAACGTAGTAAGGTTGAGAGTTGGCTTGGAATCGGGTAATTTGAAGGTCACTCCATTTTTCCCCGTAGGTCGACACTTTTCGTCCACTCACGGGTGAGGTATATTGCTGATCTTTGGGAAGGCGACGCTTGTCATCAACGTACAGTGAAACCAACACTACGTCGTTGGCTAAGATCCGGTATACTTCGGGGGCAGTCCACACGTTTTCTTCCATTTTTCGGCAATTGACGCATGACCACCCCGTGAAGTCGAGCAAGAGGGGACGGTTCGTTGCTTTAGCCACTTGAAGGGCAGTTTCATAATCATGATAGCATGGCAGACTATGGGGGCATGGCAGGACGTCACTCGAGTGCCCGTTGGCTGATGTAGCTGTGTTTGTGTTGGTAGGTATGGAAGTAGCTTCTGCGGATGTTAGATGGGGCTGGGTCCATTCCCTATAAAAGGAAGGGGGCGGAAAGGCCGAGATCAGTTTGAGGGGGGCTCCCCACATTCCTGGAAGCAGATATATCACGAACGCCCAGACCAGTAATGCCATCATCAGCCGCCCAATAGACATGTGCTGTAATGGGACATCATGGATGAAGCGAATGCCACCCAACAGGTAAACACCCCACAAGGCAAATATGGCAATCCACAATGCCAAAAATATTTCCCGATTCAAAATGCCCCAATGGTATGCCAGGTCAACGTTCGACAAAAATTTCAGTGCCAGTGCCAGCTCCAGAAATGCCAACGAAACCTTTACGGTGTTCATCCATGCCCCTGCACGCGGCATGGATTGTAGCCATGCTGGAAACATTGCAAATACCATGAAAGGGATAGCCAGTGCCACTGAAAAACCTAACATCGCTAAAATGGGTGCCCATACTTTTCCTGTGAGTGCAGTCTGCACCAGCACCGTCCCCATAATGGGGCCTGTACATGAGAAAGATACAAGTGCCAACGAAAACGCTAAAAAGAAAATCCCCAAAATGCCACCTTGTTCGGAGCGTTTGTCCATAGCCGTTACCCATGAACTCGGCAAGGCGATTTCAAACACACCAAAAAATGAAATGGCAAAAAGCACGAAAAGCACAAAAAAGAGCAGATTCATTATTGCATTACTGGCCAGCTGGTTCATTACCTCTGCCCCCATCAGCTTGGTAATGCCGAACGTAAAGCCAGTGTAAATCACTACAATCGAGGTACCAAATAAAACGGCTTTCCGAAAGGCCGCCCATCGCGTACCTCCACCCACCTTAGTGAAAAAGCCCACCGTAAGCGGAATCATCGGAAGCACACACGGTGTAATCAATGCAATGAGACCGCCTAAAAACCCGCCAAAGAAGAGCCCCCACAATCCCCCATCGTTCATGCCAGCTTCGGAAATACGGGCCTGGGGTAGGCGAACGGTCGTAACATACTCAGTAGGAGGCAAGCACATCTCGTCGTTACACGTCATGTATGATACTCCTACCGTGATCGAATCAACATATTGCAACGGAACTACTTGCTGGAAAAAAGCTACGGAGTCGTGATAAAAACTCAACTCCATTTCGAACGCCTTCTCGAACTGGTGAGTCGGTGCTTGGGTGGCAAGCACCGGCCCCTTCCATGCAATGTTTATTGAATCAACGATGAAAAAGCGCGTCGGGACCGGCCCATCCTCGGGCAGGTCTTGAGTATAGAGATGCCATCCTTTGTCCATGGTGGCCACCCACTTCAAAACGATGGTGTCGTCATTACCAGGCTCGGCTTCAACATGCCATCGGATAGGGTCCATCAGTTGGGCATGCAAAAGGCACGCAACTCCCAAACTCAATATCCACACGACCAAATAGCGGAAACGCATAGACAGATGGTTTTGTCAGCCAAGTGCAATGATACAACGGCTAAACATTGATTTGGATGCTTGTAGCTGAGATTTTACCTTTGCATCCCTTGACCGTAAAGCAAATGAGTGTTGACTATGAAATGCCTTACCACGAAGCCTGAATCAGCAGATCTTCAAGTGTTGCTATTTTCCGAGCCGTCCTTGGAATCGATTGTAAGTATGTTGCCCCAAGCATACACCACAATTGCCCAGCGACTTCCTCAAATAGTTATTCCACGAAAAGCGCAACAATTCTTAGTTTATTTTCCAGAAGCGGGTGTCATTATTCAAAATGAGTATGGTGATCGAGAAGATGCCTATCGTCATACGGATCTGATGCGACGGGCAGGTGCGAGGGTCTGGGAATTGATAGCGGACTTGCCAGTGCAATCGGTGTTGCTTGATGCCCGAGGAGACGTGGTGGAACCGTATGCATGGCTGGAAGGCCTGCGGTTGCGTTCTTATCGTTTCGATAAATACATCTCTCAGAAAAATCGCCCCACGGTAGGTAAGATATACGTACCGCAACTCAGTGAAGATGACATTGCCGAAATGGATTGGGTGGTTAACGCCAATTTCCTGGCCCGAGACCTGAGCAATGAGCCTTATATTACCCTCAATACTGCCACATTGGCACAACGCGCTTGTGATATTGGGCGGGAAGTGGGAATCGATGTGGAGGTATGGGACAAGCATCGCATTGAAGAAGAAGGGTTTGGTGGGCTGTTGGGTGTTAACAAAGGAAGTGAATATCCCCCTGCTTTTGTAATTATGCGCTATGATCCTCAAGATTCCCTCAACACCGATCCGTTTGTCTTGGTGGGTAAGGGGGTCGTTTTCGACACGGGAGGGCTTAGTCTCAAGCCCACTAAAAATTCCATGGACCAAATGAAGCACGATATGGGGGGCGCTGCTGCTGTGATCGGGACAATGTACTACGTAGCCGGCAGAAAACTGCCCATTAAAGTAACTGCTTTGCTCCCCATCACCGACAACCGACCTGGCCATGATGCCCTTACACCATGTGATATCATTCGGATGCATGATGGTACAACCGTTGAAGTACTCAATACCGATGCCGAAGGACGCCTCATTCTGGCTGATGCGCTGGCATACGCTAAACATTTATCACCCATGCTCACCATCGACCTGGCTACCCTCACGGGAGCCGCCATGCGGGCAGTCGGCCCCCATGGAACAGTGATGATTCGAAATCGAGAAGCTGCTGCGCATGCAGATGATATCATACGGAGTGGTTACGAAACCTATGAACGAGTTGTAGAATTGCCCAATTGGCCAGAATATCGGGAAATGCTCAAGTCTGACATTGCAGACATCAAAAATATTGGAGGGCCCAATGCAGGTGCCATCACCGCAGGCCAGTTCTTGGAACATTTTACAGATTATCCTTGGATTCATTTGGATATTGCCGGACCAGCATTTGGCGGCAAAGCCGGAAGCTATCAGGGAGGAACAGGTGCGTCGGGAGTAGGTGTGCGGCTATTGGCCCGATTCTTCCAACATTGGATGGCACATCAAGCATAACCCAAAGTGAACGAATCCAAGAAAAAATCAAATCGGAATCCGCATTTCCAATCCCGATATGGAAATGCCTTCCCACGCAATGTCAAACGTCCTTCCCAGCCGCCAGTCCAAGGAAAAGAAGAGTTGCCGGTCATTGCCATTACCATCGGTGATCCCAACGGCATAGGCCCCGAGCTCATTCTCAAAGCATTTAGCCATCCGATCCTTTTTCAGCAATGTATTCCGGTAATCGTTGCACATCGAGAGGTTGTCAATTATTATGCCCGCATATTGAAGCTGACATTGCCAACCCACATTTGGCGCGATGGCCAGCAACCCAAACGGGACAAACTCAACTTTTATCCGCCTAAGTCCATTGCGACGCCGTTGAAACCAACGGATAACAAAAAAACAAAGCCCGCGGTAGCGCTTAATCCGGGAGTGCCTACGCCAGAGTCGGGAGACTATGCATTTCGTTCGGTGCAGCAGGCCATTAATTTGATACGTGCCGAGAAAGCCGATGCGTTGGTTACAGCTCCCATAAGCAAGGAAGCCATCCACGCAGCAGGACACGCTTATCCCGGCCATACGGAGTTGTTAGCTGAAGCATTTGGGAAGTCCGCCGATGAGGTGCTGATGACATTTGTGGCCGAGGATCTTCGGGTAGCCATGGTCACCACCCATATACCATTGATAGATGTTCCCAAGGTACTTTCGCCCCGGCGACTGGAACAGAAGCTATTGCAATTCATTGCCTCGTTGGGGCAGGACTTTGGGATAGATCGGCCGCGCATTGCAGTCTGCGGGCTGAACCCCCATGCAGGCGAAAACGGATTAATCGGGCGGGAAGAGAAGGAGTGGATTGCACCGCTCATTGAAAAAATGCAACAACAAGGATATGATGTGTTGGGCCCCTATCCGGCAGACGGATTATGGGGAAGTGGGTTGTGGGCCAAGTTTGATGGAATCATGGCGTTATATCATGACCAAGGTTTGATTCCCTTTAAGTTCATGGCTGGAGGGCGGGGGGTTAATTTCACGGCGGGACTGCCAGTGATTCGAACCTCACCCACTCACGGTACCGCTTTTGGTATTGCAGGGCAAGGTCAGGGTGATCCTTCATCGTTCCTGCACGCTATATGGATGGCATTGGACTTGTGGCATCGTCGATCGAAAAAAAATCGAGGTGACTCCATCGATACATCATCGGTTGAGTCAATGGAGAAGACTGTATGAAGGCAGCAATTCTTCGAGCGCTTCATCAATTACCCAACGTGGAAGATCACCCCATACCTGTACCCCAGAAGGGGAAAGTTCGGGTTCGTTTGCGTTGTGCCGCCCTTAACCGACGAGACTACTGGATTATCAAGGGGGCATATCCAAAAATCCAATTACCTGTGATTCTGGGTTCGGATGGTATGGGCTTCGTTGATGAGGTTGGGGAAGGCGTGAAAACACAATGGCAAGAACGACGTGTCCTGATCGATCCAGGATTATTTTGGGGGGCGGATAATGATGTTCAGTCGAGGCGTTTCCAGGTATTGGGCATGCCCGCGGACGGAACATTGGCTGAGTATGTGACGGTACCCGAGGAAAATATCTACGAAGCCCCAGCGCACCTCTCCGATGCCCAAGCAGCGGCATTGCCGTTGGCTGGGGTGACCGCCTACCGCGCCCTTTTTACGCGAGGGAAACTCCAGCCCACCGACCGAGTCCTTATTACCGGTATCGGTAGTGGGGTGGCAACGATGGCTTTGTTGTTGGCGTTACCTACCGGAGCTGATGTGTGGGTTTCTTCTTCTCGGGAAGAAAAGATTGAAAAAGCGGTGAATTTGGGAGCGCGGGGAGGGTTTGTCTATTCCGATTCACAATGGACCCGCAAGGCGTTGGCAGAAACGGATGGTTTCACCTTGATTATCGATGGTGGGGGCGGGACAGGATTTGCTCGATTGGTGGATGTGGCAGCGTTTGGCGCACGCATCGTTATTTACGGTGGCACCAGTGGCGCCATTGAAGGTCTGTTGCCTGCCCGTATCTTCTGGAAACAACTCGACATTCGGGGCACCACAATGGGGAGTCCCCGCGACTTTCGACGTATGCTTCGATGGGTAACCCGCCATCACATTCGACCGTTAATTGATACGGAATACCCACTGGATGCGGTGCATATGGCGTTTGAACGCTTGGCGTCGGCCGACCATATGGGTAAAATTGTCGTTCGAATTACCTGTTAATGCGTGTGGTAGTTGCATCACATAATCCAGTAAAACTCCAGGCTGTGGAAACCGCTTGGCAGGAAGTATTTCAGGGTCATCAAGTTGTGGTCTTGCCATGTAGTGTTCCTTCGGGGGTATCCGATCAGCCATTGTCGGAAGAGGAAACTTATCTGGGGGCTTTCAACCGCGTGCAGCGCGCCCGATTGAAGCATCCGAATGCCGATTTCTGGGTGGGAATTGAAGGGGGAATTCATGCCCATTCGAATGAGTTGGCAGCTTTCGCATGGATAGCAATTACTAATGGCAAACGATTGGGCCAAGCCCGTACTGCTACTTTTTTTCTGCCGCCTCGAGTTGTCCGTTTGATCAAGGCGGGAAAGGAGCTGGGCGAAGCCGATGATATCGTGTTCGGGCGTAGCCAGTCGAAGAAAAAAGAAGGAGCGGTGGGACTACTTACCCGGGGCATAATAGATCGGAAACGCCTCTATGCCGACGCTATTATTCTTGCGCTGATTCCTTTTGTAAATGCCGCGCTTTATCCACCCGAACGGATGACCTGACTCTACCGGAGTTCGCTGGCCGAAATGGTGTGTTGCCATAACGGCATGCCCCGGACGTCGTAAACAGTGATGGTCATTTGCCGATTTTGGCGAGGCCCTGAGAATCGAAGTATGGCAAAATTGCGTTGACGAACAAGCGTTCCTTTCATGCGGCGGGGGTTTTTCTCAGGACGCGAAGCATATCGTGAGGTAAGAGGTGATACCGTCAACTCATAAAAAGGATATCGGTTGTCTGGTTGATAACGGATGAGTTCGGTATGATGACGATCTCCACTAATGAAAACTACACCGCGAATGTCCCGCCGCCGAATTTCCCGGATGAGGTACTTAAATTCGGCAGGAAAATGGGCAGCCAATGATTCGTATCGAGTGCTCGCGTTGAGAAACTGATTGCCATTGATCACCACTTTAAACGGGGCCTTGCTATAAGTGAGGGCATCCAGCAGCCATGACAGTTGAGCACCTCCCCACATGGTTTTGTCGGAATCGGAATCGGGGATGCGATTGGGGGAGCGGTAGTAGCGGTCATCTAAAAGGAAAAAATCAACATCACCCCACGAAAATTGTGTAAAAACACCTGGGAGGTTGGGAAGACCATATGAGGGGTTGGCCCAATAATTCCGAAAGATTCGAAGTGCAGTCTCTTTTAGGTGGTAGCTACGATCGGCATCATTGGGACCATAATCGTGGTCATCCCATACCGCATAATGATGGGTAGTGGCCAACAGTGCCTGTAGCAGCGGGTGGCCCCGTGTATGGGCATACCGATAACTTAACATTTGAGGATCTCCGAAGTCTGCTTCCCGAAGATATACATTATCCCCCAGCCATATCATCAGATCCGGTTGTTGACGGGTGATGGCGCTCAGGATTTGAAAGCTATCTCCATAGGCTTTGCCCGGTCGATCGTATGGAGGATCATTGACATAAAAGCAGGATCCCAAGGCTACTGCAAATTCAGGCGGATCGGTTCGCCATTGCCAAAGGTGTTGGGTATGAAAAGTAGGCTGATAGGGCAAATGCACCTTCTGTCCGTTGATCAGCACATCATATACATAGCGTCTGCCGGGCTCAAGGTAGGGAATGTGAATGTGGGCAATGAAATCGTTGTCAGCTGATGTTTTCACGGGAGGAGTATATCGGAGCGAGTCGATCGGATGTTGCTCCCATCGATAGGCAATTTGCACAGATGCAGGTCCAATGGTCTGAATCCATAACATTACCGCCCTATGGGTGGCGTATCCGTTCATCGGTCCCGATCGTAAGAGGGATGCCGTTTGCCCAAATACTGCTACATAGCAGAATAGGCCCAACACTACGAAGTGGCGCATGATAGGTTTATTGAGTTTGCTGTACTGCTTTGATGAGTAACTCGACCGTGTGTGGATTCAATAGCGTGGAGGTATCCCCCAGCTCTTCGACTTTTCCTTCTGCAACCCGCCGAAGGATGCGTCGCATGATTTTTCCCGAGCGGGTTTTCGGAAGGTCGGGAACTATTACAATTCGGTCAGGCTTGGCAATAGGCCCGATTTGCTCCGTGACCAGGCGAATTACTTCTGTTCGGAATCGATCGAAATCGTGCACCTTCGGGGCAATGACAAACGCAAAAATCCCCTGTCCTTTGATTGGATGTGGGTACCCGATTACTGCTGCTTCCACTGCTAACGGATGAAGGTCGATGGCATCTTCGATTTCTGCAGTACCTAACCGATGTCCCGACACATTGATTACATCATCCACACGACCGATGATCCGATATAATCCTTCTCGATCCCTACGGGCCCCATCGCCTGTAAAGTAATAGCCGGGATAAGGGTGGAAGTAGGTGCTTAGGTACCGTTGGTGATCACCCCAGATAGTGCGGGCCATGGCAGGCCACGGGAACTTGATCGCTAACAGTCCCTCCGCAGGATGGGTAGAGATTTCATGTCCCTGCTCATCAAGGAGTACTGGCTGAATTCCTGGTAAAGGAAGGGTTGCGTAGGATGGTTTTGTGGGTGTGATACCTGCTAACGGGCTAATCATAATACCACCAGTCTCGGTTTGCCACCAAGTGTCTACGATTGGACAACGCTCCCTGCCCACCTTCCGATAATACCACCACCATGCTTCCTCGTTGATGGGCTCACCTACACTGCCGAGCACCCGCAGCGACGACAGGTTATAGCTTTCTACGTGCTTGTCGCCATAGGTCATTAGTGCCCGAATGGCAGTCGGTGCGGTGTATAAAATGTTTACACCGTATTTGTCCACGATCTCCCAAAACCTGCCCGGATGGGGCCATGTGGGCACCCCTTCGAACATTACTACCGTTGCCCCCGCCAGTAAGGGACCATATGTTAGGTAAGTATGCCCAGTAATCCATCCAATATCCGCAGTACACCAATACACCTCCCCCTCTCTATATTGAAATACGTTCCGAAAGGTGTATTCCGAATAGACCATATACCCTCCGATGGTATGCAAAATACCTTTGGGCTTACCTGTGCTACCCGATGTGTAGAGAATAAACAATGGATCTTCACTATCGCATATCTTGGGAGGACATTTTGAAGGCATCCCTTGGAGGGCATGGTGCCACCAGATATCCCGACCTGCCTTCATCGGAACGCGTCCGTCACCTCGGGCATATACGATTACCCGTTCGATACTGGGTGTTTGTTGGAGTGCTTCGTCGACAATCGATTTTAACGGAATTTGCTTTGCACCTCGAAAACTTACATCCGAAGTCAACAATAGCCGCGCCCCCGCATCATTGATTCGCTCTGCCAGTGCTTGTGCAGAGAAGCCCGCAAACACCACTGAATGTACCGCCCCAATCCGGGCACATGCTAATAGCGCAAACAACAATTCCGGGATCATTGGCATATAGAGGCATACCCGATCACCCGGTAGAACTCCTTGAGATCGCAACATACATGCAATGCGATTGACCGCTTCGTATACTTCACCATAAGTAAATGACCGGGATGGTTCAGAAGGGTCATTTGGTTCCCATAATACCGCAGGTTGTGAAGACCGATGGGGAAGGTGACGGTCCAGTGCATTAATGGTAATATTTAGGCGCCCCCCTTCAAACCATCGAACATTTCCTTCCTTGAAAGATCCCCTTAACACCGTATCCCATGGCCTTTCCCATTGAAACCTTGAAGCAACCTGCCCCCAAAAGCCTTCCGGGTCCTCTACACTTGCTCGATAATAACGTTGGTAACTTTCGAATGAGGATATTGAATGTAACATACATCCGGGAATTTAGACATCGTGATTGCCTTGAAGCAAATTTACTCGTAAACTTTTCGGTAAGGTGAATATCTAACTTTTTCTGAAGGAAATTAATTTTGCATTTGTAAACTCCAAAAAACTACACACATGAAACGCGTGAATGTTCTATGGTTGGGAGTAGCTTTCCTGACAGGAATTGCCATTCGTGCCCAAGAGGTGGGCATTGGTACCACTGCGCCGTCAGTCCGCCTTGACATCTACGCTCCAGCTGCCTATACCAGCGACTTGCTGCGTGTGTTGCACGGGACCAACACCTATTTCATTGTGGCCAACTCCGGCAATGTGGGGGTGGGGGCAGCCTCCCCGCAATTTCGCCTTCATGTTGCCAACGACGGGATGATTTATGCAGAAGGAACTTATGGCAGTGGCACAGATGTTCCGCCTGGTGCAAAGACGGCTTTCATTTGGAATCCAAAGAGGGGAGCTCTTCGGGCAGGGAGCGTTATAGGTACCCAATGGGATGCGCTTAATGTGGGTGATTATTCTGTGGCTTTTGGATACAATACCACTGCCAGTGGAAGTCATAGCTTCGTAGGCGGAGGGGGCAATAACATTGCGGGTGGTGATTCCAGCTTTGTAGGTGGTGGCTGGGGGAATGCTGCACTAGGTAGGTCTAGTGTTGTGGTAGGAGGTTATCAGGATACCGCGGGTGGATGGTACAGCTTCGTAGGTGGAGGGGGCAATAACATTGCGGGTGGTGATTCCAGCTTTGTAGGTGGTGGCTGGG
>CAYVLB010000013.1:12701-24724 GCA_964452325.1 uncultured Sphingobacteriales bacterium
GGAATGCTGCACTAAGTCATGGAAGTATAGTAGTCGGTGGTTTCCAAAATACGGCTCTTGGCTTCTATAGTATAGTGGTTGGAGGATATCAAGATTCTGTTATTGGATCATTCAGCTTCATAGGGGGAGGCTTCTGGAATAGCGCTGGGGGGACATCCAGCGTTGTGGTAGGTGGGGAGCAGAATAAAGCAACGGGTGCCTCTTCATTCGTAGGGGGTGGCGAAGATAATTCCGCAAGTGGCTTGGGATCATGTATAGTAGGAGGAATGATAAATCAAGCGAATGGGCAACGAAGTGTAGTAGGAGGTGGTTGGGTCAACCAAGCTTTCTCGGATTATAGTACAGTGAGTGGGGGATATTTTAACATAGCGAGTGGTATTGCATCAACAATTACCGGAGGGAGCAATAACCGGGCAAGTGGTGATTATGCTATAGTAGGAGGGGGGAATCGTGATACTGCATCAGGTCAGTTTAGTGCAGTTTTAGGAGGAGTTGACAATCATGCCAGCGGGAATTACAGCACCATATGTGGAGGTGATAGCAATACCGCGGGGGGAAACTTCTCATGGGTTGGTGGCCACCGGATGAAGTTGGGTATTTCAGCACACCGCACTTTTGCATGGGGCTACGACGCTAGTGCTTCACCGACTATCATCAATACTTCCGATGCTTTCCTGATCGGACCGGTGGGCAACACCTACAGAGTGGGAATCAACCTCAGTAGTCCTACTTACGCATTGCAGCTTCCAAACAATAGCGCGACGTCCGTAGGACAAGCTCGGGCCAATGCCTGGACAACCTATTCAGACCGGCGCATCAAGAGTGAAATTGAGCCGGTAGAAGATGCACTCTCGACGGTGCTTCGCCTTCGTCCGGTGCACTATTTTCAACACAATAGCTGGTGGAATCCGAAAACAGGTGAACTCGTGATCGCATCCGATGGGGTGTATAACTACGGATTCATAGCCCAGGAGCTGTACGATGTGCTTCCCGAGGTAGCCCATAAGCCAGAAGATCCATCGAAAGATTTGTGGGGAGTAGACTATACACGACTGGTTCCCATCCTCACTGCTGCTGTTCAAGAACTTTCCCGTGAAAATGAAACCTTACGTGCCAAAGTAAGCCACCTGGAATCCCTTGAAGCCCGAATTGCAGCCCTTGAAGCTGTCTTACAAACTCAGCACCTGAAGTAGTTGGGCCTATCTTCTTGTTGTAATGCCCCGCCGGAATGTTCTCCCGGCGGGGCATTCTTTTATGCTACGTCTTTTGCTTCATATGGTTGAAAAAAACAGCCATCAACCATTGGCTTAATTCCTTTACATTTGCGGAGTAACGAACAAAAAAAGAAGAGCATGCGACAATTAATGGCCATGACGGTAATGATAACTATGGTAAAGGCATCGGTGAGTGCGCAAGCTCCCGATCGAAAGGCTGCTTTGGATCCTAATTCCTACGGTGAATTACGCTGGGCAAATACGCTTACGCCTTTGCCTCAGACTGCCGCTCCTACGGTGCATCCTGTATCTCCTGTTCGGCGCCCCGCCGTTTCCTTACAAACTGGCGTCCGTACAACTCAAATCGGCGCCACGACCTATGATTTGCAGACCAATGGAGCAATGGCCCAGCGCATGTTGGTATGGCCAAATGGAAGCCCTCGGATAGCTGCTACTTGGACCATGTCTCTCCAATTAAGCGGAGGATTTCCGGACCGCGGAACGGGTTACAACTACTACAACGGAAACCAATGGGGAGCGGATCCCAGCACCCGCATTGAAAACTACCGAAACGGATGGCCAACAATGGGTACGTATTCTCATAACGGGACCACCTATGAGTATATATTCTCTCATATGTTAGATCCGGGTAGCGGTTATTATGGGGGGTTCTTTTTTAGTAGCCGCCAGCAAGGGATGGGTAATTGGACGGTGAATGAGGTATTTCATCATGCCCAAATGAATCACGACACTTTCCTATGGGCTTCCACGGCGTCCAGTGGTGACTATATTTACCTATTATGCAACAATCGGCGAGCGAATTCGAAAGCTAATGGAGTACGCCGCCCCGTGCTCTTTTCCCGTTATCAGATTTCAACCCAAAAGTGGATAGACTCCATGATCACCCTTCCGGGCTATGACTCCACCCAGTATTATTCAGGCGGTGGGGACGAGTATAATATTGATGCACGCGATAGTATTGTAGCGGTGGTAATTGGAGGCATCGGAACGCATTTGACGTTGTGGAAATCCACCGATTACGGTACCACATGGACGAAAAAGTTTGTCGATCGCTTCCCGGTAGATGCTTACGGTGGAAATGCTGTGATTCCCGATACTCCCGGTACCAACGACGGAAGTGTTTCCGTCCTGATTGATCACACCGGAAAAGTTCATGTGGCATGGGCCCTTACCTTTATCACCGACCCCGATTCAACGGATAACAGCTACTTCTTTTTCCCCGGTGCCCGTGGCATTTTGTATTGGAATGAAGACATGCCGGAAGATTCAACAGGTGATATAGACTCCGCCATATTCATTGCTACGATCTATGATCGAGGAGGGGATGGTCAACTGTTCTTGAATGGTGCCACCTTTAGTTCTGGAAGAAATGGAGGTGCCCGATATTCCAATGCTTCTGCCTGTTCGCACGTGAACTTAGCCATTGATTCGAGTGGCAATCTGTTTGCCGTGTACGATTGCGTGGTTGATAGCATATTTGATTTGGCCACCGGCCTTAACCTTCGGGATGTGTTTGTGGTATATTCTACGGATGGTGGGTGGACTTGGAGTTGGCCACCTGCCAATATTTCGGCGGATAATTTTGCTGAAGATGTGTTTGGATTTGTTGCCCGGCGGCTATCGAGCGACTCTTTGCATCTGATCTATCAATCAGATGCAGAAGCAGGTCCTGCGGTGCAGCAATCGCATTCCGTAACCTTGAATTCGATCATTCATGCCAGCGTATCCATTAGCGATTTATTGGCAGGTAAGATCCCGCCAGATGCCCCTGAGACCGGTGGTGGATCAGGCATCCAAGGCGTTGTAGCAACAGATCCGATAGGCATTGCCCCCAACCCTGTCACCTCACAGGCGACCATTCTTTTACCCATCGATGCTCCAATGGGCGGAATATTGACCATTTATACATCTCAAGGGCAAGCAATTTACCAACGGCAGGTCAACTCTCGCCGTATGCAGGTCTCTCTTCGCCAGTGGAAAGCGGGCACCTACTTGGTAGCCTATCAGACGCAACACGCAACCTATCGGGGACGTTTGAACGTACGATAGCGTGCGATTTTTTGATGAATCGGCAGGGGAATCTGTTGAAATACCCGATACTCCCCGTCGAATCGTCTCGTTAGCTCCAGATATTACCGATGCGGTCTTTCGGCTGGTGCCTGCCACGCGCGTGGCAGGTGTCAGTCTTTATTGTATACGCCCCCGAAATAGCAAGCTGAATGGGATATTACGGGTAGGATCTTACCTAAAAATCATCGATAAACGCTTAAAAGCAGCTCATCCTGACTTAATTCTTACTACCTTAGGTGCCCAGCGAACCATTACCGACCAACTCCGAAGCCAAGGATATCCGGTCTTCTCAGTGCCAGTGCCAATCAACATGTGGGGAATTCTTGATAATTTCATGCGCATTGCTGCAGTAGTGAATGCCAAGGACGTAGCTTTTGATTATGCAGCCAAACTGCACGACCAGATGAGTGCCCTCAAAGGTTGCCTTTCCCCTCGTCGTGTATATTGGGAAGTGGATTTGGGAGGCCCTATTACGGCCGGCCGAAACACTTATGTTCATCATGCCTTACAATGGATTGGCCTCACCAATGTCTATGGTGATGTGCGCGATAGCTATTTTCAGCCGGTAGATGAGGAAACACGGACCCGAAAGCCTCAGTGGATTCTTTACGAACCGAAGAAAGATTATGACCGTACCGGACAAAAGCGGTTGTTAGCTAAGCTCCAGAGACGCTGGGGGAATATCCCCATCCTTATCTTGCCCCATGATTTTCTTGCCCACTACGGACCTGCACTTGTTGACGAGGTACTTCCCAAATTAACGAAGCTAATGGAGTAGCCTATGATCTGTATTCCTCATTGGGCATAAGTAGGAAAGGACATTTACACAATTTGCTTTACAACCCAGTCATTGCCGACCCACAATCCCACTACCTTCACTTTCGGATACCAAGCCTTCAATCGCTGCACTGCCTGTTGAATGGCCCAATGATGTTGGGCTTCACTTACAGGATAGCCTGCACAATCATAGTGACCCACAATGGCAATGAATTGTGAACCGTGCTGTTCAATGGAGATTCGGACTCGGCGTCGGATGGATTCATGTAGGGAGTGATCTGTAGTTGCTAAGATGCCATCTGGTCCAGCTTCGGTAATCGTATCGACCACATCTGATCTGCTGTGATGCCGAACCCATTCATTAACTGGTTGTTGGGTGCGACCATCCATGCAATTAATGACCGTGGCAAATGTTGTCATGATCCGTTCGAATTATGGAGCTGGGAAAGTGCTTCCGCAATCCCTAAGTATTGTTCGGGAGTCAACGATTTGAGCCAGTTTTTGGCGTGGATATCGATCGGCAATTGGTCGATAACTTGTACCCATTGATCGGGATTGAGAAGGCGTCCCCGCGTAGCTTCTTTGAGGATTTCGTAAGCGTCGGCATACCCTAAAGTCCGCAAATAGGTTTGGACAGCTTCCGCTAACACTTCTGGATGGCGGCGCAGGTCTTCCAACATGTGCTGGGGGTGAGGCGCAATTTTTCGGATGCCGCGTTCAATGGATCGATAGGCAATGAGGGAATACGCCAATGGCAATCCCAAGTTGCGAATGACAGTAGAATCCGACAAATCCCGCTGCCACCGCGAAACAGGCAATTTCTCTGTCAAATACTGGATGATGGCATTAGCCATGCCCAAATTGCCTTCGGCATTTTCAAAATCGATGGGGTTGACCTTATGTGGCATAGTAGAAGACCCTACTTCTGCTTCAACTACCTGTTGTCCCAAATATCCGATGGAAATGTATAGCCACATGTCTTGTACAAAGTCCCGAAGCACCACATTAAATGTCGCAAGCCACCGAAGCCATGCCGCCATGAGATCATAATTCTCGATTTGGGTGGTTAGACGTTGCCGTTTCAACCCCAATGATTCGATAAATTGCTGTGAGAAACTTTCCCAGTCTTGATCGGGTGCTACTACGTAATGTGCATTGAGATTGCCCGTTGCTCCGCCGAACTTGGTGGTGAATGGTAGGCTACGAAAATGGACGATTATTTGATCGATCCGATAGGCAAATACGGCAATCTCCTTACCCAAGGTTGTTGGGCTGGCAGGTTGACCATGGGTTCGTCCCATCATCGGATACCGACCCCATTGATGGGCCCGATCTTTAAGGAGTGCTTGTAGCCTTTCAATGGTCGGGTATATCACATCTTCGGCAGATTCCTTCAGCATCAGGGTGAGGGCAGGATGATTTACATCTTGCGAGGTAAGGCCAAAGTGAACCCAAGATATCCATGCTTGCATTCCTGCCGCTGTCATCTTTTCCCGAATCCAATATTCAATCGCTTTGACATCATGGCGTGTAACGGACTCAATGGCTTTAATCCGCTCGGCATCAGCCAGTGAGAATTGCCCATACCAGCTTCGCAATAGTTCCCGCTGAGATTTCGTAAGGCGAGGAATTGGCCCTTCGTGCCAAAAATCTGAAAGGGCAATAAGATATTCGATTTCCACTTGTACCCGGTATCGGAAAAACGCAGCTTCGGAAAAGTAGTGGGCCAAAGGAGCTGTAAAATGGCGATATCGCCCATCAACAGAACTAATCGCCATTAGCGAATTGAGCGGCTCATGCATTGAAACGAAAGGTAAACTATCTCCAAGCTGCAAAGAAATAAGGTATCCGTTTATTTTGCTTTCTTGAAAACGGAAAGATGGACATCACAATGTCTGCAGTCCCCCTCTTTTTTCGAAAGTATGGTGATCGTCCGCCAGTCCTGCTGATTCTACATGGACTCTTTGGAAGCAGTGATAATTGGCATACGTTGGCCCGTCGATGGTCAGAAGATTTTACAGTATATGCAATTGATCTACGTAATCATGGACAATCACCCCATACCGATGCATTCAACTATAATCTCATGACTGCTGATGTTTGGGCGCTGATGCAACGAAACAATATCGGCACTGCATATATATTGGGCCATTCGATGGGTGGTAAGGTCGCCATGAAAATGGCTTTGGAGCGCCCCCAAGCAGTTGATGGACTAATTGTGGTGGATATTGCCCCGTCGTCTTATGACGATGCCCATAATCAAATGCATCGGTCGGTGTTTCAAGCCTTTGAGTTATTAGACCCTGCTACATTGCGGCGAAGGAGTGAGGCTGAAGCAATCTTGCAATCGGTGATTTCGTCGGTAGGTGTACGCAGGTTCCTGTTGAAAAATCTGGAACGCACCCCCGAAGGGTCCTATCGCTGGAAACCCAATTGGCGGGTGCTTAAGGCAAAATATCATCAGATTTTGGCCCCCATAGATGGCATGCCTTATCTCGGACCAGTTCTTTTTTTGAAGGGAGCGTTATCACCTTACATCCAAGAGAAGCATCGCATTGACATCCAGCGTCTTTTCCCCAAGGCGTATATCAAGGTGGTTCCCGGTGCAGGTCATTGGGTACATGCCGACCGTCCCGACCTGGTCTATCAGTGGGTTCGGGACTTTGTGCTTTCCAATACGGTCCCGCAATAACCGCCAAAGGGTGGGGAAGGCCTTTGCTTTGGGAATGGCAGGCTATTCATTCGATGACTCCGGAGCAGACTCGGAAAGCAACTCTTTCTCCAATACTTTTCGAAAATCTGCTTCGGGAAGGGCCCCTACTAGCATTTTGGGCTGGGCATCCATCGGAATGAACAAGATACTGGGAATGCTACGAATGCCGAACATGGCAGCTAACTCGCGTTCCTGTTCGGTGTCGACCTTGTAAAATTTGACTTTGCCTTTGTATTCTTCCGAGAATTTTTCGATGATGGGCGCTACCATCCGACAGGGCGCACACCAGTCGGCATAAAAGTCGATGACAGCAGGCATTTCACCTTTATAGTCCCACTCTTTTGATGATTCGTAGTCAAAAATTTCGTTTTTGAATTTCTCGATGTTGAGTAATTCGGCCGCCATTTCAGTTTGTGTTTAAGGGTTTGAATGCCGCAAAAGAACAATTTAGCGAATAAAAAAGTTCATTGTTTTAATCCCACATGGGTACGAACCGGAAATTGTGGCCATCGAAAAGCCCGCGGTCGCTCAGTTTAAGCTGTGGGATCACCAACAGTGCCATGAAGGAAAGCGTCATGAAGGGTGCCCGAAGCGAACAGCCGGCTCGGTGGGCCAGTCGGGTGAGCGTCTCATAGTCGTGCGCCACTTCAACAGCAGGTCGGTTACTCATCAGTCCGGCGATGGGAAGGGAAAGGAGATGACGTTGGGAAATGTCGGCATAGGCCAATCCTCCTTGATTTTCCATTATCATGTTGACAGCGGTTACTAACGATGCGTCATCTGCTCCAACGGCCACGATATTGTGGCTGTCGTGGGCCACGGAAGAGGCGATAGCTCCTTTTTGCAATCCGAACCCGCGGACAAATGCCACCGCTGGCGGTGCGGTAGAATAGCGATTGATAACAGCTATTTTCAGGATGTCATGTTCGGGGTCGCTGACTACTTCGCCATTCCGTATCGGTGGAGTGTCCCACGCTTCACCGGTGATCAGTTGGCCATCATATGCCTGGATGATGCGTAGCCGACTTCCTTCGGGACGCACTTGAAAGTCTTCATTGTTGACTCGCCGATCAACAAATCGGTTGGCAATGAATGGTACTGTCGTTTCGATTCGAGTTTGGCCTTCGCAAGCTACCAAATGCCCTTGGATATACGTGGCCAGTATTTCCATCCGGGCGTCCAACGAAGATAGGATGACGAAGGTAGCGGGGTCGTTGGGTTGGACCAGTCCGTGGGTGAGCCCATAATGACGTACGGGATGCAGGGTCGCAGCGCGAAGTATGGCAATGGGGTCAAATCCTGCTTCAAGTGCCCGTTGAATATGGCAGTTGATATGTCCCCGTAGGAGGTCGTCAGGATGCAAGTCGTCAGTGCAAAACATGACCATTTCCGGTTTCTCAGCTAGGAGGGGTATTAGGTTCTCGAAATTGCGGGCAGCACTTCCTTCTCGAATAATAATCTTCATACCGAGTTTGGCCTTTTCACAAGCCTCCTCGTAGGTGAAGGATTCATGATCGGTGGTGATTCCAGCAGCAACATATGCCGCCAGTTTTTTTCCTCGAAGGCCGGGCGCATGTCCATCAATCGGTTTGCCGCGGGATTTAGCTGCTGAGATCTTGCGCATTACCTCCGGGTCTTGGTTGATAACTCCGGGGAAATTCATCATTTCCGATAGGTAATGAATTTCCGGACGATCGAGCAAGCGGCTGACAGCCTCAGCATCCAACGCTGCTCCCGATGTTTCAAAAGTGGTAGCAGGTACGCAAGAGGGCGCCCCGAAATTGAATGAAAGGGGTACCTTTCGTGCCGAATCGATCATGTAGTCGATTCCGGATTCTCCCAAAACATTGGCAATTTCGTGTGGATCGGAGACCGTAGCCACTGTGCCATGAATCACTGCCTGCGGTGCAAAAAGTTGGGGAGGGAGCATCGAACTCTCAATGTGAATGTGGGCATCTACCAGTCCCGGAATCATCCACATTTTGGGAGTCCCAACGGTAGGACGAACCGACGCAATCCGCTCCCCACGAATTGTTACTTCGGCGGGATATATCCGTCCATCTACCACATCGACATATTGCACGTGCCACGTTTGTTGGGCTGCATCCGTGGGAAATCGGAAGTTATTCATCCGAAAAGGACTTGTGATGGGGCAAAGTTAACTTCTCATACTAAGGCAAGCTCCTGGAAAACCCCATTTTTGCGGCATGTTTCGTCGTAATTTATAAGTCAAGTATTATGCAACCAGACAAGTGGTTCAAGCGCATTGTGGCCCATGCTAAAGAGTATGGGTTCGTATTTCCTTCCAGCGAAATTTACGAAGGGGTGGGAGGGATCTATGATTACGGCCCCTTTGGTGTGGAGCTCAAAAACAACCTTCGGGAATATTGGTGGCGCTTTATGGTGCATTACCAGCCGAACGTGATTGGCATTGATTCAGCAATTTTTATGCATCCGAAGGTGTGGGAGGCTTCCGGGCACGTAGACATGTTTAATGACCCTATGGTCGATAACCTTGAAAGCAAAAACCGATATCGGGCTGACCAGCTAATCGAGATGAAGATCGAGCAGCTGCGTAAAAAGAAACAAAACGATCGTGCCGAAGCCCTTCAACGTGCCCTACATCAAGCAATGCGCCAACAAGACATGGCAATGTTGGGGCACCTCATCGAAGAATATGAAATTGCCGATCCCGAAACCGGTAGTAGGCGATGGACCCCCGTGCGTCAATTTAATCTCATGTTTAAATCCCGTGTGGGATCTACTCAGGAGAACAGCTTCGACATCTACCTCCGACCTGAAACTGCCCAAGGAATTTTTGTCAATTTCCTCAACGTGCAAAAAACAGCCCGACAGAAAGTCCCCTTTGGTGTTGCGCAGGTGGGCAAGGCGTTTCGGAACGAAATCGTTACTCGCCAGTTCCTGTTTCGAATGCGAGAGTTCGAACAAATGGAGATGCAGTTTTTTGTTCGACCCGGTACCGAAATGGAATGGTTCAGATATTGGAAGAACAAGCGCTTACAGTGGTTTTTGGCATTAGGGTTCTCGCCCGAACGCTTTCGATATCATGACCACGAAAATTTGGCCCACTATGCCAATGCAGCTTCCGATATTGAATATCGTTTTCCCATCGGGTTTCGAGAAGTGGAAGGAATCCATTCCCGTACTGATTTTGACTTGCAACGTCACGCCCAATATTCTGGCAAAAAGATCACCTATTATGACCCCGACCTCAAAGAAAGCTATACCCCTTATGTGGTGGAAACCTCCATCGGCCTTGATCGTCTCTTCTTTCTGACCCTTTCCGAAGCCTATTACACCGAAATTATTGATGGCCGTCCCCGTGTGGTGTTGCGCCTACCAGCGGTATTATCTCCCTATAAGGTGGCTATCTTCCCGCTGGTCCGAAAGGATGGCCTTCCAGAAAAGGCCCATGAAATTTTTCATCAGTTGAGACCGCATTTTAATTGCTTTTACGAGGAAAAAGACTCAATTGGCAAGCGCTACCGACGCCAGGATGCTGTGGGTACCCCCTATTGCATAACTATCGATCACCAAACCCTGAAAGATCATACGGTTACGTTACGCGATCGTGACTCAATGCAACAAGAACGCATCGAAATTCCTCGACTTATTGATGTGGTTAAATCCCGTATTAGTTGGGCTAATGTTTTAAGGAAAATCGGTTAAGGATAGGGGATTGTCTGCTTGTTGTTGATTGCTGAAAAAAAGTACCGGTGCGTCTTTTAGATTTTGTCCATGTTTTTTTACATTTGGCATCCTGAAACCCTAAAAATGAAGCAAGTTATGCGAAAAATTCTGTTGAGTGAAAAGGATATTCCCCGTCAATGGTACAACATTGTATTCGATATGCCAAACAAGCCGCGACCTCCCTTGCATCCCGGCACAAAAGAACCGGTAACCCCCGATATGTTGGCTCCTTTGTTTCCTCAGGCCCTGATTGAACAGGAAGTAAGCACAGAGAAATGGATTGATATCCCTGACCCCATTCTTGACGTATACAAAATGTGGCGGCCTTCCCCGCTGGTGCGTGCTCGTGGCTTAGAAAAAATGCTCGATACTCCCGCCAAAATCTATTTCAAATATGAAGGGGTAAGTCCTTCGGGGTCTCATAAACCCAATACCGCAGTGGCCCAAGCCTATTACAACCAACAGGAAGGTGTACAGCGCATCACCACCGAAACAGGAGCTGGGCAATGGGGCAGCGCCTTGAGCTTTGCATGTAATCTCTTTGGGTTGGAGTGTGAGGTATTTATGGTTAAAGTCAGCTACAACCAAAAGCCTTATCGGAAGGTGATGATGCAGGTATGGGGTGCTACGGTTCATTCTTCGCCCACTGATCTGACCGAAGCAGGTCGTAAGATACTGGCCGAAAACCCTGATTCGCCTGGATCACTGGGTATTGCCATCTCTGAGGCGATCGAACGAGCAGTGGCCGATCCCCACACTAAATATTCATTAGGGTCGGTCTTGAATCATGTATTGCTCCACCAAACAGTGCTGGGTCAAGAAGCCGTTCAGCAAATGGAAATGGCTGGAGATTGGCCCGATATCGTGGTGGCACCCTTTGGAGGAGGGTCTAACTTTGCAGGACTGTCGTTTCCGTTCTTGCGATATAAGCTCGAAGGTAAGCGGGAAGTGCGATGCATTGCCAGCGAACCTGCCTCGTGTCCCAAACTAACCAAAGGTGTGTTTCGATATGACTTCGGTGATACCATCGGAATGACTCCGCTTTTGCCCATGTATACGCTAGGACACCGTTTCGTTCCTGCTCCTATTCATGCCGGGGGATTGCGCTATCATGGAGCTGGCGCCATTGTCAGCCAATTGCTTCATGATAAGATTATTGAAGCTCGAGCCCATGACCAACTTGAAACCTTCAAAGCCGGGGTCATGTTTGCTCAGGCAGAAGGCATCATTCCCGCACCCGAAGCCTGCCATGCCATTGCTACGGTCATTCAGGAAGCCAACCGATGTAAAGTAGAAGGTGTGAGCCGAACGATTCTGTTCAATTTGTGTGGGCACGGGCATTTTGACCTTAAAGCCTATCAAGACTATTTCGAGGGCAACTTGGAATCACATGCGATGACCGATCAGGAAATTCAAGAACTCATTGCCCACATCGACACCCCCCCTATCGAATAAGAGAGCTTAAATGTCTTCTTTGGTAGGCCTCCGGAAGCAACCTTTTGCTTCAGGAGGCCTTT
>CAYVLB010000014.1:0-2837 GCA_964452325.1 uncultured Sphingobacteriales bacterium
GCTTATTGGCTAGCATCTACGAACTACGTTCGGAGCTGATAGGTATCATCGAGAAGGCTAAAAAGGGTGAGGTTAACTTAACTCCGGCGGAGATTGCTATGCTGGAGAAACTTGTTAAGCCTCACTTTCCCGATGAGGAATGGCATCCCGACGAGCTGATAGTATCGGGGTTGCTTGGGCACCGCGTAGTCAACATTCTTAAAAAGCTGAAATACGATAAAGAGTTCAAAAAGTACTCTACGCTTTACGATAAGTTTATCAATTTCTTAAAGGCTGTTTACCGTAAGATTTTGGAGTTAGTGGTGGGCGGTGATACTACATATTACGAGGTGGTGCTAGATAGGTCGCTAGCTGTTGTTGAGCGGTTGTAGGGCATCAACCTCAACCGGGCTGGCACCATCATCAACTACGATATTCCCTGGAACCCCATCCGGGTGATTCAGCGCTTAATCCGTATCAACCGCATCGGCCAGAAGGTCTTTGACACCCTTTACATTTACAACTTCTTCCCCACCGAAGAGGTCGCGGAAGTGGTCAAGAGCCGAGAGATTGCGGCCCACAAGATGTTTCCGATTCACAACACCTTAGGCGAGGAGAACAAAATTTTCGCGCCGGGTACCCCCACACCGGACGCCCTCTTCCAGTGCATCAACTGCAACCCCGAGGAGCTGGAGGAGGAAAGCCTCCTTACCTGCGTTCGCAGGGAAGGCTTCGCCTTGCAAGAGCAACACTCGGACATCGTGCAGGGACTGGAGGACTTTCCACCCCGCGCCAAGACGGCCAAAAGACCCCAACGAAACGCACTTCTGGTCTTCCGGCGCAAGGGGTTGCAGCGGTTCATCCAGGCAATGCCCGATACTGCCGTAGACAAGACCCAGGTACGGGCCTTGACTTTGGAGGAAGCCCTGGAACACATCCGCTACACTCCCGAAACCCCGCGACTTCCTCTGATCCTCCGCTTCTGACCAGCCTATGAAGCCGTCAAACGCCACAGGGAGCGAATCACCATGTCCAAAAGCTAACGCTCCATCATCGTTCGGGCCCCAAATAACCTGCGCAGCGCCCTGGCCTACCACAGCGTAGAACTGGAGGCCCACCTGCCCTTCATCCGCATCCTGCTGCAGGACCTTCGGGAGTTTCAGGCCCTGCCCCGTTACACCCTACGCCATCTAACAGCGGTAGAGATGGACCCGTGGGCCAAGGCCCAGGGCCCTACCTGTTTTCAGCGGGAATTAGACGCCCTGCGTCGGGCCCTGGGGAAGATTACTTAGAACGCATCGAAAAGCGCGTTCAGGGGTTCCACACCGAGGTCATAATAGCTGTTGAGAACATCGCTCAAAACGGAGGCGAAGGCCATGAGTAATGCACCGGACCTGAAGGCTTTGCAGGAAAAACGGGAAGAAATTTTGAAGGCGGAGCTGGCAGCGTGGCTGCATGATGGGGGAAATGCACAGATGCTTTCCTGCAGACAGAGGGCATGGGGCTTAATGTTCAAAACTGCCAAGGCAACCAAGTGTCAATCCTCATAAAGCCGTTTTTTCACCACAAGGGTTAACACAACTTAATGTGAGTGAAATCTTTACGTTGGGCCCATAAATTGGCCGATCATCCCAATAAAATGATTGGTATGTTAGTTTAGTTAGTTTAGTTTGTTTAGGTATCTCTCGTATGATTTTAGGCCTATGAATATACCAAACGGATAAAAGCAATTAACATTTTTAAGGTCGTAAGCTGATATCACATCAACTTCTTTGGCGATTAACACAAAGTTGTTAATGTCCCCCTTTTCAATATCCAAAATTCTGAAGTAGTTTATGTCAACAATAGGGACAAAACCTTCGCCAATTTCCAGGGCGTGAATAGATATAACCGGCTTTATTTTGTTGGTCAATATGTGTACGTTAGCGAATCGGAAAAGCCGATTCAGTAAAAGGGCATGTAAAGTATATTTTTCTTCTGCAAAAACAAAAAACTTTTTTATCTTGGCAAATTTGATGATCTCCATTAATGCCCAATCGTACTTTTCATCCAGTGGCATGACGTAATAAGATCCACCCTCATCAATAATTAGTGCCGAATCTTTAAGTGTTAATATTGCATAAACTGTTAGTTTGGCATCAGACAAATCGATTACACTATCATTGGTGAACATCATTAAACTTTGTTAGGTATTCTTTGTAAGGAACATCCTCTTCATGTTCTAATAGCAAGGATACATAGTGAACTGTTATTGGGTACACTTCATTTTCACGGAAAATTTCACCTTTGATTTCATTCTTGTCCAGTATATCCTTAAATGGTTGGTACTGCATAAATATTGGATATAGTATGAATGTGCTAATCGATGACTTATTGTAAATTTTATAGATAATTTTCGGATCTTTATTAAATGATTTACTATAATATCCGTTAACGATATTTACAAATGCTTTTCTATATTGTTTTTTAATCTTGTATACTTCTGTGTAGGATTTGCCGTTTGCTTCAACTAATCTTACTACGGAATATGGTATTTTTTCTATCATACGAATATGAGGTAAGAATAAGTTATCAACTGGTTTGCTTGGTGTAATCAATGGTGAAATCATTTCCTTAAATATGTGATGTGTGGATCTCGCTTTGTTCATCTTATTTAGTAACCATTCCATTGTTTTTTTTAGTTTTTCAGCACGAAATATACAAACCGCTGTTCGAAACGGTTTGTTAATCTCTTTGTGAATAATTTACCTTTCTTATCAAACTTGGCAGTCAAATGTTTTTGGCTTAAAACAAATTTTCTTATTCAATTTTATGAAATTTTGAGCAATGCATTGCTTCGGCATCAATATTAACAAAGA
>CAYVLB010000014.1:2937-22500 GCA_964452325.1 uncultured Sphingobacteriales bacterium
ATCAATATTAACAAAGAAATGTTCAGGTGCCACTCAATATCTTGAATCTACTAAGTGAACGCTACGAAGGTTGGGCAGACACCCCCCCGTGCTGCTCAAATCTGTATTCCGAAATGTGTCTCTAACTGAATAACTAATGTTATAATCGAAACGTTCGCCACAACTACAAAAAAATGTAGTCGTATTTGTTCTTAATCCCAACAAATTCCCCTATAGCACTGTCTATAATTTGCTTTCTGCCCTCTCCCTTTGTTTGCCTGATCTTGCCGTACATGTGTATGCATTGAACCATTGGGGAACGTAAACCACAGCACCCGGTAAGTACCTTACCGATCAAAGCAAATATTAAGTATTGTAGGTGTAACCGCAATAGCTCCTCCCCCTAATAAAGTCATACCCAGCGAGATAGAAGTAACGGATCCCATTGACGCCACAGAAAATGGTGGTTGAAATATGTGGCCTCCCCCACCACGATATTGACAGCAACTTTTCCCAAACGTAGCGTCCACCCGTGCAAGATAGGCATCTGATTGGCCCATACCGAACGAATGCGTTGTACCAGCTAATAACAGCCTACCAGTAGGGAGCCATATAATGGCCACAGCGGTCTCTCCCATATCACTACCAATCATGCGACTCCACACCGGATAACCATCAGGAGTTAGCTTTACGAGCATTGCCCTGGCAGGATGACGTGATACACCTGCCAGATATATGTTTTCTCGAACATCAAAAGTCAAAGAAGTACCTAAATCCTTTCCATGTCCCCACGAATGTATCCAACTGGTCTTGCCCGATGGCAACACCTCAAAAATCATCATGTCTTTCCGGCGCACCCCAAACTCCAAATAAAAATGATAGGCCCCTACCCCCACAATAGTACCACGCTCTGATATTTTCACACTTTCAATCACCCCCGGCACAATTCCCTTCCCCCATATCAACGCACCTGCCGAAGACAATTTCGCCACGTAGGCCCATACAGTATCGCCCAATCGTTTTCCTACGTACCCGCCCACTATAATATTGCCATTCGGTAAGATATCCACTGCGTTCATCGCATCAGAATAGGCGGTCTGAATTCTTCGCCCCCACCATATGGAAGTGCCCGCCGAGTCCATACGAAATACAAATCCGTCCGTATCCGTACCACCAATTGTCACACCACAAACTACCAAATCTCCATTACTACCCAACACCACATCATAAGCAGAATCTACACCCGAAGTTCCGACAATGGCCCCCCATATTCGATTCCCAGAAGAATCGTACTTGGCCACCCAAACATCATGATAGGCAGAAGAGAGCGAATCGGAATAGCCAACTACGTAAATATTTCCGTCATTATCCACAACTCCTGCCATCCCTATATCATCACCAATCCCCCCATCACGAATTGCCCAAATAATCGAATCATTAGGCGATATACGCACCACAAAAACATCCTCCCCCAATGCACCAAAAGACCTTGTAGAACCTATCAAAATCACATTCCCCCATCGATCAACCAAGGCATCGTGCACCTTTTCCGCAAACGTATCACCCACAGAATAACACCACGTTGAATCATTCATCACCGAAAACGAATCCTGCCCGATGCATCGCCAAGAAGACGAAAGCATACGGTATACCTCCACACAACCACTATCTAAATTATACACCAGCAAACCATCTGCCGGCAAGGAAATGGCATTGCGTTGGGCAGTGGTCAACTTCGGAAGTAACAGGCCTTTATGCGTGCTATAAATATCCAATCGGGCTGACGGATGAGGACGAACGGTATTGATCCCCACCCCTTGGGCATACATTGTCACTGCACTACCCCCCAATGTCGCCATCACTATCCGAGTAATCCACCTCAATTTTCGCCGCATGCCATTATGCTATTAATGACTAATCACATCCATTCCATACCCGAATCGGACGAAACCCCACAATGCCACCCGAACCGATAGCCATCTTATAGGTGTTGACCTCCCCCACCGACCCTACTTGCAATCCAATGACACTTGGAAAAGAATAAGTGCGCCCCGTAAAACAACACGACCATCCAGTTTGAGGATGTACTCGGACAATCATACCATTCCATCGGTTCACCGTAGAAGAAAATACATGGGCCCCAAACGATTCGGTATTTCCCAGCAAATACAGCACACCAACGGGACAATAAGCAATACGGGCAACGCTATGCGAATCAATACTTCCATGATATCCTCCCCAAACTACCTGCAAGTCTGGATTTACTTTAAGCAGGAATAAGTTTGCTTTGCCCAACAACGACCCAACACCTGCTACCAACAAGTGCCCATCCGAGGTCTCCCAAAGGTCCGTAATTGCATACGAGAAAGAGTCATCTATACCATCGACAAAATAACGATACCACACGGTATCTCCCCCCGCATTGAACTTGATCAGCACCCCTACACCATGTCCTCCCCGAATGGAAGCCCACCCGCCCGCATAAAGGTTGAGGAGCGTATCGAATGTTGCAGCTTCAAAGGCCATGGGTTCTCCCCCCCATAAATCATTGATCACGCGCGTCCAAAGTGTGTCTCCCAGACTATCCATCACCACCACAAACCCACTGGAAGGTGAGTTAAAAGTACCGACTGCCGCAATTCGGGCAGCAGTATCTACCGCTGCCCCACGCACACCTATAATGCCAGAATAATTTCCCGTCAACCACCGAGTCCATAAAGTATCTCCTCCCAGACTCATCCGAATTACCACAATACCCTGAACGATACCGCCAAGCCCTCCACTACCACCGGGACGATTGTAATTTCCCAAGACCACAATCCGATAATGTTTATCCACAGCCACTGCCACACCTTCCGCATCTACCGAGTCCGCAGTAAGACGCCGTTGCCATAACACCTGACCGTTTCCTGAAACCCGCACCACCACAATATCCCTATCGGAAGGCGATTGCGAGGTCCCTACTACCACCAGCCGCCCCATAGAATCCAACGCTACCGCTTCCAATGATACCTGATGAGACGAATCACCAACAGTAGTGATCCACTGAATTCGCCCCAATGAGTCGAACGCTCCGACCCATCCTTCACTCCCAACCTGGCCCACCACGTACACTGTTCCGTCGCTGCCGCCCACCGCATCGCGTATCTCAGTACTAACCGGAGCATAGTTGCTATCCACCGAACTAAAGCCTTTGCAAAAAGCTAATGGAAGCGTATAGTAATTACTACACCGCCACCACGCACTCAACGAATCATATACCTCGACACACCCCTTGTCCACATTATAGATTGCCAACCCATGGGCAGGCGAATCAATGGCATTACGTTGGGTCGTGGTCAATCGAGGGATTAAGACGCCCCGTTGTGAAACAATTTCCATCACTGCCGACGAATGCGGATTAGCAACTCCTATCCCCAATTGCTGTCCCCAACCACTTATTGCCCATAGAAACAAGGCACTGCTCATTCCGTCCCATGCAATCCACCTTGGCATCCGACGCATTGGGCCTTTATTTGCAAATCGACATGGATTCTACAGAATAGTTCAACAAGCTCCCAATATCGGAAGGGGTGGGATTGCCTGGATTGACAAAATCTGGCTTCGGACGACGAACCTCAAAAGATACATACGATCGACGCCCCCCCATACCGGAACTACAACATGACGTTCCAGTTCGAGGGTCGGCTATTACCAGCCACATGTCCAAGTTTCCATAACCAAACGATGCGGTAGTACCCGCCATCCACAACTTTCCATCCCAATAATACACCTTACGAGCTTCATCATCAAAAGCTCCTCCATAAGTGCGCGTCCATAACGGAATACCGGTCGAGGAGAAGCGAACGGCATACATATCGCCCCATATCCGAACTAGATGCGACGTACGCCCTGCAGGAAAGGAAGCGGTCCTACCTACTGCCACAATATCTCCCCCCGGGAGAAGCACAAGATCCCGAAATTCATCATGGAGGTCACCACCTATCAATGAAGACCACAATATGTTGCCGTCCGGATCAAGCTTCATCAGTAATGCTTCCCGGGAGGTCGAAACCCCACCAACCCAGCCTGCCACATAGATATTCCCCACACCATCAACCGCTATCCCTTCCGCCGCACCTGTCGAATCCGTATCTAGATAGGTCTTGAACCAGAGGGTATCCCCACCCCCGTTTAACTTACACACCATTAATTGCCCATTATAACTTCCCGCTGCCACAATTTCATTGTTGGTATCCACGATCATATCCCGAATAGCTACCACATGCTGTCCATTATAAGGAAACAGACGCATCCATACAGTATCACCCGTAGCATCCAGTTTCAATATAAATTGATCTGTTGAGGTTGGTCCCGCCACCACAATGGCGGTACTGCCGTCGATTGCCACAACATCCGCACTGGCAGGCGTCAAGATGTCATAGTTTTTCGACCAAACCACAGTACCATTGGGGCGAACTCGCGATACCGACGGATTATTATATCCATGGGTAAGTGACCCTACTACCATGTCGTTATTGGGTAAATGGGCCAAACTGGTAACCCCCATCGATCCTCCCAATTGATATTGAGAAGGGATACGCCCAAAATCAATTTCCAGTGATGGCTTAATACGAAGTAGCAGCAAGTGGTCAAACGGTAGGGTAACACCCGCCATCCACACATACCCTCCAGTATCAATTTCCATTGCTGTCATTACTTCCTCGGGAGTTAAGTTGAGCAGTCCATCCGCACGACCGTAAGCCATACATTTGTAAAGGGTATCTGCCGAATCAAATGGAATCGCACTCCCTTCCACGCACGAAGTCCACTGTCCAGTCGTTGCATGGTAAGTTTCGAAACAAGCACGGTCGGTATTAAAAATTATCAAACCATCTGCCGGCAAAGCGATGGCATCCCGCTCAGAAGTGCTCAAACGCGGAATCAAAATGCCGCGAATAGTATCCGATACTTCCAAGATCGCACTGGGGTCGGGCATCATCGTTCCTATTCCAACCTGCTGAGAATATGCGATATACGATAACCCCACCATCCATGCACATATGTATAAGATGCCCTTCCCTTGCACAACTAAGTTATTAAGCACTATTTACGATATGAACAAACCCCTTATTTAGATGAGTTCCAAGGAGTGGGAAATATTGCCAATCTGCCCCTCCAAATGAGGTTAGGAAATGGCACATCTACCAGCCAGCTACCAACCCCCAAGCATATCCATTGCCTGCCCTCCCCTACCTTAGCTCACAACGTCCCAACATTACCATTGCTTGACCATTGACAATCCTGGCTCAATAATCCAGAAACGCCCTACATTTCGGGTCAATAAGTCGGGAGGGCTATCTTTAATGGTCCCAAACGGTGGCAAATATCCATCGTGAGGTAGCTCGTCAGCATGCGCACGTAAATAGGAGATGTTTTCATAGTTGCGAAGCGAACGAGTAATGTTTAGATATCCTCCCAAATGCCATTGATTGGTAAGGGGAATACGAACCTCTCCTCGAAACCGAAGGGTAAGCATCCAAGGAACAACGACTTTCCGCATCCATTGTATATTGGAAGTGGGTAGCTGGGGGTTTTCGTATGCTGCCTGGTATAGCCGATCGTAAGTAATGCCTACTGCAAATACTGCATATGAACGTTGGGAATGCCATTCCTTGCGCGTGGCCATTAGCAATTCAACACCAGCTCCCCAATACCCCAATGAAATGGATGAAAAGACAAAAGAATCGGCAATACCCATCCCCATATTCCAGGTCTCGTATCCGGCATTTAGGCGGGTAACGGCAACCGAAACTCCTGCACCTATCTCCGGTCCCCACCACGAAGAGACGGTTGCCGATTGCTGGAACGCCCATCCCGGCTTATGATGAAGCCTTAAATTCAAAAGATCCGTTCGATTAAACGTTTTGGTAAGGGCGTATCCCGTACGAAACATTACCGACCTGAACTGGGCATAGACATCACTTCCCCCGCTCCACAGGAGCAGGCTTAACATCATCGCCCTTAAATGTCTGGCCACAGAAATGAGATAAGGCACTACTCTTCGGCGTGCAAAAACAGCTTTTTTGCCATCAGTTGTTCTTCCCCTTCGGGGTGTTCTGGATCCGGAACGCAACAGTCAACAGGACATACTGCCGCACATTGAGGCTCTTCATGAAACCCAATGCATTCCGTACATTTCAACGGAACAATAAAATAGATCTCGTCTGAAAGCGGCGACTGCAACGCATCGGCATCATAGGTCATCCCCTCAATCGACACCGTCCCCTTAAGGGCGGTACCATCCGATAGACGCCATTCCATCCCCGGTTCATAAATTGCTGTATTGGGACATTCGGGTTCGCACGCACCACAATTTATGCAATCTTCCGTTATCTTAAGGGCCATAAACACTATTTCTGAGGGTGCAAAGTTATGCCAACGTAAATAACGATCGTCTTGTGCTTCTTATAGATATTCAAGCAATCGATCCTTTTCTTCACAATTACGCAAAGTACGCAATGCACGATCTCGAATTTGACGGATTCGATCGCGTGAGACACCCACTTTGCGGGCAATCTCATCCAGTGAATGAACATCGTTGCCGTCCAATCCAAACGTCAAGAATATGATTTGTTTTTCCTTTTCATCCAACACCCGATCCAAAAGTCGCATCAGTTCCTGCCGGAGTGATTCCCGCATGAGGTCTTGGTCCGTTTCAGGCTCCTGCGAGTTCGACAACAAGGTAATTAGGGGTACGTCATCTTCTCCGTTTTTCACTGGTGCATCGATCGAAGCATACCGCCCGGCTGTGGAAACGGTGATGCGAATGTCCTCAGGAGACATGCCAATGGCTTTCGATATCTCTTCATCGGTGGCGCTTCGCTCACGTTCCTGCTCGATGGCCGTGCTGACACGGGCAATTTTGGTCAGCTGGCCCACCTTATTTAGGGGCAAGCGAACCAGTCGTGACTGGTCAGCCAATGCTTGCAAGATTGACTGACGAATCCACCACACCGCATATGATATAAATTTGAATCCGCGCGTTTCATCAAAACGCTCTGCCGCCTTCATTAGTCCTAGATTTCCCTCGTTAATCAGGTCACCCAGCGACAATCCCTGATTTTGATATTGCTTGGCCACTGAAACTACAAACCGAAGGTTGGCCTGAACCAATCGATGCAATGCTTCGCGATCACCCTTTTTAATGCGGATAGCCAATTCGACCTCTTCTCGCGGAGAGATCATATCAATCTTGCTAATGTCATTCAGGTACTTGTCAAGCGATTTTTGCTCACGATTCGTGAACTGCTTCGAAATTTTTAGTTGACGCATTCCCATAATCCATATTGATTTTATAAAATAAAGCAGAAATTTTGACTCGAAAAAAAGACCCCTGCCAACATTTTAACGGCATTTAATGTCCTTTTGTGGAACGACACCACCAGATATTTTCTTATCCATACCCCAAAAGACAAACGGATTGGTGCCCACGCATCGCTTTCAATAACTTCATTTTGGCAGGAAAAGTTCCATCAAAAGCTGCAAACTTAACTTGATCTCTTCTTAAAAACTTGCCGTATGCCTTCCCATCTTCCGTCCGTGAAGGCTTTTTCATCAATTAGTAGATACTTCCTCAAAATCGTTGGAACCTGTCTGCGTCGCCCTGTAAGTACTACTCGGATGCCTTGCTGAAACAGTTTAGGGGATACATTGGATTGGCGGGCAGCAATCCGCCATTTTTCCAGGTTGTTTTCCCCCACTATCCACCATTGGCCCTTTTGATTCTGAGTTTCGATAATGGTAAGGGGGATCTTTTCGGTAGTCATTCGAAAAGTTGTATAGGCATTATCTGGGACTTCAGCATAGATCACATCCTGCACAATCCCCACCGACGGATATGGAACAAGTTCCCGACGGGATATTTGGGTCGCATACTGGGGGTTAACTACTGATCGTATCTCCAATGCTAGCGCATATCGGCACGCCATGTCAAGGGTCCGCGGATGGATTACCTGCGCTCCCTGAAGACTCATCCATTGGGCCTGACGATAGGAAAGGTAAGGCAATGGCACCGCATCAGGAAACCATTGAGGGTCAGCATCTAGCACTCCAGGAACGTTTTTCCACAACGTGACCGTCGAGGCCCCTATCGCAGCTGCTACCAATGCGGCAGTATAGTCCGACCCCTCCTTGCCCAAGGTGGTGATTTGCCCTGAAACTGAACGTCCGATAAATCCTTCGATAACGACCATTTGATCGTTCTGCAACAGCGGCAACACTCTCCCTTGGATTCGTTGAACAGTAGATTCGTAACAGACAGATGCCCGCGTGGGAACATTGTCGGTCTGCACCACTTCATCGGCACGAACCCGACTGGACGGCCATCCATAATGAGTGAGAAATGCGGTTACCAAAGCGGCTGCCAATTGTTCACCCGCCGCAACTATCGCATCGTAGAAAACACCAAATTCCGAAAATGAATGGTGCAGCAGATGTGCTACTCGGTCATGGACTGGCTTCAATTCATCCATTATAGCCCCTTTGTCCAAGCCCACTACTGATGCCCACTCCAAATGCATATTCCAAATGGCAGTCCATTCTCGAATGGCCACATCGGTTCTACCCTTCCAAGCCAATGCCACAATTGCTTCCAATCGGCGCGTGATACCATGAAAGGCAGAAACTACCACCACCCCCCCATCATTGGACAACCGCTTCGACAAGCGTTCCAAGTCATGAGGACATCGCATCACTCCTCCACCAAACTTATCGACACGAAAGACCATCGGTATTGTAAAATTGCACGCAGGTTTCAAGCAAACACAGCGGCCACGTCATGGAAGGTTATCAACTTAATGAAATGCTGGCCTTGGAAGGCACAAAAATAGAGGGCCTTGATGCACCGATTCAAGAGCTTGCCAAAGTAGCGGTGCACTTATGGCATCGCATTCAGCGCGCCCCGTTTGCCGGCATATTGGGACAGTCGGGAGCGGTCAACGTACAAGGTGAGGAGGTTCAAAAACTGGATGAGGTGGCCAATGAACGGATAAAGTCTGCCTTGCAGAAACTGGGAAGTGTGGCAGCTTTGGCATCGGAAGAAGAAGCCGATCCGGTGGTATTTGCTGAGAACGGCCGATGGCTGGTGTGTGTGGACCCTTTGGATGGATCTTCTAATATTGATGTCAACGTCCCTATCGGGACAATTTTCTCAATATACGAACGTCGGAGAAAGGGTCCTGTATCCCACAACGAATTCCTTCGACCAGGCCGTGAACAGGTGGCAGCAGGCTATTTTATGTATGGTGCTGCCTTGACATTGATGATCAGTTGGGGGCATGGGACGCATATTCTTACGTATGATCCGGTGAAAGGCGACTTCATATGTCATTCAGCAGGTGCCCACATTCCGCCAAGGGGTAAGATTTATTCGGTTAATGAAGGCAATGCTGCCCACATGCCAGAAAGCATCCAACGCTACCTTCAACATTGCAAACATTCCCATACCCTGATTGGAAAGCCCTATGCCCTACGATATATCGGATCCCTTATTGGAGACTTTCATCGTAATTTCCTCAAGGGGGGCATTTTTCTTTATCCGCCCACTTCTCCGGCCCCTCATGGCAAACTCCGCCTTCTCTATGAGGGCAATCCGATGGCATTTTTGATTACCCAAGGGGGAGGGATGGCCATCGATGGCACGCGCGCCACGCTCGACATTCAGCCCGAACACATTCATCAGCGTACGCCATTATACATTGGTAGTGCGGAAATGGTTAGCGAACTGTTACAATTTATTCAATCCTAATGCCCCATCGAAAATCACCATTAGGTCGGGGACTCGAATCGGTGCTTCCCCACGTGTCTTATTCTGAAGGGTTTGTAAAAGGCAATATTTTGACGGTAATTCCTTTGGATCGGATCCAGGTTAACCCGTATCAGCCGAGGGGACAGTTTGAAGAATCTGCTTTGGAAGAGTTAGCCGATTCGATCCGTCGCCATGGCATTATTCAGCCGATTACGGTCCGACTGACCGATAAGAACACCTATCAGATTATCAGTGGTGAGCGTCGGGTTCGGGCTGCACGCATGGCTGGTCTGAAAGAAATTCCTGCATATGTTCGGCATACCGAGGATGAATCGTTGTTGGAGCTGGCCCTGATCGAGAATATTCAACGCTCCGACCTCAACCCTATCGAAATTGCCCTTGCCTATCAGCGGATGATTGAAGAATTGGGAATCCGACAAGAAGAAGTTGCCCAACGCGTGGGTAAAAAACGGACAACGATTACCAACTACCTACGCCTTTTGCAGCTGAGCCCTGCCATTCAGCGGGCCATCTTGGATGGGCATCTTTCGATGGGCCATGCCCGCGTACTGGCAGGGATCAAAGATCCTGCCCGTCAAGTGCACCTCATGGAACGCATCCTGCGGGAAGGCTTATCGGTTCGGGCCACAGAAGCACTGGCTGCCTCTGAAAAAGCCCAACGTTCTTCCACGCCTTCCATTCCCCAGCGCCTTCCCGAATGGGAATACCGACTGCGCCGTCAATGGCCGATTCCCCGAAAGGTCGAGGTTCGAAAAAATGGGAAAGGACAGTGGGTTCTTCGGCTCACCTTTAGCAGCGAAGAAGAGTTCCAACAATTTATTCGTGGCCAGAACGCGCAAGATTAAGCCATGGGCAGATGTGGTGGGCATTGATGGTCGGAACGTTTATTGTCATTTCCTCGGCCAATGCGCAACCTTTCCCTAAAAGCCGCCCGATTCGACATGCCATCTATTCAATGGCATTGCCAGGGGCCGGTCAGTTAGCTAACAAAAAATATTGGAAGATTCCCATCATCTATGGGTTAATGGGAACTTCTATATATGGTTGGTACTACCACCAACGAAAATACGTCCACTTTCGCGAAGCATATCGCCTGCGCACGGATGGGGACCCTTTGACCATCGATCCTTACGATCCTGCCGTTTCCAATGGGTTTCCCAAATATTCGGAAGGTACTCTTTTAGATATTGCCACCTATTATCGGCGCTATCGGGACCTGATGATCATTACCACTGGTGGAATCTACCTATTAAATGTGCTGGATGCGTTCGTCGATGCTCATCTTGCCGACTTCGACCTCCAATGGAAAGCATTTCATAATCACGCATGGGGGTTTTCGCTCCGATACCGCTTTTCCCCTCAACGTAAACAATAGGATTCTCATTATACGTCAGAGGTTACGCAGCAAATTTCCTCCACATCGCCGGCCTATTCATCCCCTTTCTTAAATGGGTTTTTTATTTTCCCAACCTTAACCCGTTTCAGGAGTTTGTTCACTTGGTTGTCCTGCTTGTTTTGTTCCTTTTTGCGATCTTCCGACCGGCCTGGTTTCAACGGCTTAACAGGTTTGCCGGGCATTGGCACAGTAGGCGTGACCGTTGTGTCGGAAGGGGTGGGTTGAGGACCTTCCTCAAAGAGTTCGTCCACGTTGATATCCAATTCTTCAGCAGGGGTCAGCTCATCGGGCTGTTCAGTGGCCTTCTGTGTGTTGGCTTTTGGCTTGGGCTTGGGCTTGTAATCGGTTCGCAAGACGCGAAAAGTGGTGCGCCGGTTAGCCTGATGTTCTTCTTCAGTACACCGAAGCCCGGGCCCACGCCCGTTCTCACATGCGCAATTGTTGACAAGCTGAGTTTCTCCATATCCTTTGGCCACCAATCGTTCAGGATCAATTCCCTTGGCGACCAAATAGTCGACTACTGACTGTGCCCGCTTCTGTGACAGCTCAATATTGTACTCATAACTGGCGCGGCAGTCGGTATGTGACCCAATCTCAATCACTAAATAAGGGTTTCGCTTTAGTACATCCACCAACGAATCGAGTACAGGAATCGATTCGGGCCGCAAATTGAAGCTATCCAGCCCATAAAATATCCCTTCGATGGTAATGGCGGTGAGTTTGATCATTTTCAAATAGAGGTCTCGGACAAAGTGTTGGGACTTCTCAAGACCAATGGTTGATACCACTTCCAAGCTGCTGGAATAATAGCCGGCTTTTTGGGCTTCAACCGTATACTTGGTTTCGGGCTGCAACTTGTAAAAGTAGTATCCGGAGGAATCCGAAAGCCGAATTTCCTTTTGGGTCGTGTCGGGATAAATAGTAAGTACTACGGTAGCACTATCAATGGGTTCTTTGGTTTCGACGTCATATACATGTCCGTCAAGGGTAAATATTAGTGGCTTGAGGTAGAACTCGTAAATATCATCTTGGCCTTTGCCGTTGGGACGATTCGACGAGAAGAAGCCTTTTTCGCCAGATTTGTCGAAAATGATTCCGAAGTCATCGGAGGTGGTGTTAACAGGAGGCATCAGGTTTTTGGGCGGGCTCCATCGGGTTCCTTGTCCATGGGTCATGTAGATATCGAGCCCCCCCATAGAATTGTGACTGTTCGAAGCAAAGTAGAGGATGGTATCCTTATATATGAAAGGAAACATCTCGTCACCGGGCGTGTTGACAATGGGGCCCAAATTGACTGGATCTCCCCATGTTTTGGCTTTCCGACTGTAGAAACTCACCCAGATATCCTTGCCGCCATAACCACCAGGCATATCACTCGAGAAAAACAGTTTTCGTCCATCTGCACTGAGCGATGGATGTCCGTAGTTGACTGTCGAGTCCTTACACAGGGGCAATACCTTGGGTTCACTCCATCGGCTTCCTCGCAAGCGAGAAATCATGATTCGACAATTGGCAGCTTTACCTTCTGGTCCATTACACTGGGTATACAACATAAAAGCATCTTTTGGCCCGAAAGCCACCGTGCCTTCATTAAAGGGGGTATTGATCGGATGGGGTATTCGGCTGACCTCCCCCCATTTATAAGAGACCTTACGTCCCCGTCCAATGCGGATTCGTTTTATAAAGAAAAGATCGGAATGACGGTTGCCAGTCCATTCGTAGGTCTTTTTTCCAGTAGCTTCTTCTCGGTCCGAAGCAAAGATCATCCCTCCCTTAAACAGGGCAGGAGCAAAGTCATTGGATGAGGAGTTGGCTTTCCGGAAATTCGTTACCACAAATCGGCTGTCTTCCTCTGGGTTCCAATCTTTAAGTTTATCTAATTGATTTTTCCATTCCCGTGCAGATTCGTCGTTAGGATTGTTTTTAAGGTATTCATCTAACGTGGCCATTGCCTCGTCGTAATCGCCAATGGCTGCTTGCATTCGGGCCAAGTAATAAGCCACTTTGGGATCCGGGTACTCGAATCGCAATGCTTTTTTATACCACGATACGGCTTCACGATATCGGTTGGCCTTTCGATAGGCTTCTGCAGCCCGGAACGCATAGTCGGCTTTTTTTTCCTTGCGGCGTGTCTTGGAATACAACTTGCCGTATAGCTGGGCAGCCTCTGTAAAGCGATAAAGCTCATATGCTTTTTCCGCCCTTTGAGCAGCCGAGGGAAATAGCTTACATCCCGAAAGCATTAGACCGCCACTCCATAGGACAAAAGCAGGAAATAAAGTAGAAAACCAATAGGAGGACTTCATATCCGACTCAATAATTATTTTACTGGGGGGCTAAAATAGAACTTTCGCTATCAAACCCAAGAACACTTGTAAGAATGCTTGGGCATAATATATTTGCATGCTCCTATTGCAAATTGTTCTTCTAAACAATCTGCCACGTTAAGCCTATTTTCAATGAGCAACATTACCCCCTTGTTTGACCGCCATCGCGGTTTAGGTGCCCGCATGGTTGAATTTGCTGGTTTTCATATGCCCATTCAATACGAAGGCATTCAAAAAGAGCATATGGCGGTGCGTCGCAATGTTGGCCTCTTTGATGTTTCCCATATGGGCGAATTTGTTGTGGAAGGGCCCGGTGCGGCGGCTTTTTTGAATTATGTGTTAGCCAATGATGTGATGCGCCTACGTCCAGGAAAAGCTCAATATTCCTACATACCCAATCCGCAAGGTGGAGTTAAAGACGACTTGATCGTCTACCAACTGGCCTCCAATCGATATATGTTGGTGGTGAATGCAGCGAATGTGAAAAAGGATTGGGAATGGTTGGTCAGACACATTCAAGATTTTGACGTCCACCTAACAGATATTTCGGAAGATACCGCGCTTTTGGCCTTCCAAGGGCCACGGGCTTCAGAAGTACTTCAGCCACTAACAGCCATTGCGGTAGATAAGATTCCCTTCTATCAGTTTCAAGTGGGTACGGTAGCCGGTGTTCCTGACGTCATCATTTCGGCCACGGGGTATACCGGTGCAGGTGGCTTTGAACTGTATATTCCATCCGATGCGGTGGGAACCATTTGGGATGCCCTTATGGACATGGGCGAAGTAACCCCTGCAGGACTGGGAGCACGGGATTTATTGCGTCTGGAAATGGGCTACCTCCTCTACGGTAATGATATGGATGAGGCCACTTTGGCCCTCGAAGCAGGATTGGGATGGGTTACCCGTTTCAACAAAGATTTCATTGGCAAGCCTGCCTTATGGAAGGCCCGTGAGGAGGGGCTCCAGCGGCGTCTTCGGGGATTGGTCGTTATGGAACGAGGAATCCCCCGTACCGGACAGCAGGTAATGGATAATCAACACCGCCCTATCGGCATCATCACCTCAGGAGGCTTCTCTCCCATGCTACAAAAAGGGATTGCGTTGGCATACCTTCCTGCTAATTTTTCCGAAAAAGAAGTATTAATTCAAATTCGTACTAAATTTGTTATAGCAAAAGTGACTCAACCTCCTTTTATCAAACCAACTCCTAAACCATAAAAAAGTAAGCGTCATGATGGAGATTACAGAACTCGAGGTATGGCAAACTGCAATGAATCTGTCGCAACGGCTGTATGAGCTATCCAAATCGATGCCAGAGACAGAGCAGTTTGGATTGGGCCATCAACTTCGACAACATGCCGTAAAGATTCCATCGCTAATTGCAGCTGCTGCTAGCCGCAAGTATGGCCAGGAGTCAATTCGTGCACTGGATATAGCCAAGGGGCATCTCTATGAGACCGAAACGGTGCTTCGGCTAGCCCATCGTCTGGACCTTTTGTCAGAAGACGAAACCAAGGAAACATTGGAGCAATTGGAGACTTCTCGAAAGCTCTTGTTCGGATTTCTAAAATATTATAAGCGGGCGACCCGCTCATAAGTGCATCCTTTAGCCTTCCATCCACATCTAATACCTGATTGTGCCTAATGTTGTAGAGGTTTGCCTCTCGCCACTGTTGCTCGCCAATTTCTCGGTGGCAGAACGGACCGTAGTCGTGGTCGATATTTTGCGGGCAACATCGGTAATTACTACTGCCTTGGCAGAAGGGATGACCGCAGTTTACCCTGTGGCAACAATTGAGCAAGCCCACCAACTTCGCCATCGTCATCCGGAAGCACTCTTAGGCGGAGAACGTAACAGTCGGCGCATCTACAATTTTGACCTGGACAATTCCCCTTTAACGTACCGCAGCCACAAAGGCCGAACGGTTATCTTCACCACTACCAACGGAACACGTGCATTATGGATGACTCGGCAGGCCAAGGAAGTGATTATTGGCAGTTTCCTAAACTTGGGATCGGTTGCACGCTATTTGCAGCGGCGAGGCGGCCCAGTATTAATATTTTGTGCAGGGCGGCATGGTCAAATTAATTTGGAAGATTCGCTTTTTGCAGGTGCCTTAGTAGAACAAATCAGGGCTTCTCATCGATTGGCCAATGATGCCGCCCATTTGGTACGAGATTTCTATCGGCTTCATCGGTCACAAATCGAAGAGGTTCTCCGGCAGGCTACCCATGGCCAACGCCTTATCGAAGGTTCATACGAGGAAGATGTGCGATACGTTGCTCAAATCGATCGTTACGACGTAGTACCTCGTTTTGCCCATGGCAAGATCACCCTTGTGGACACCTCAAGGTAAGATACTTTCTCCGAGTTTTTATCGATCCGATGATCCAATAGCGATAGCACAATCACTATTGGGTAAGGTCCTGTGTACCTTAATTGATAGGCAACTCACGTGCGGAATGATTACGGAGACAGAGGCATACGGTGGTGTCTCCGACCGGGCCAGCCATTCTTATGGCGGGCGCCGTACCCAACGCAACGAACCCATGTACCATGAAGGGGGCATAGCGTACGTCTATCTTTGTTATGGGATACATCATTTATTTAATGTGGTAACAGGCCCCAAAGGAACGCCTACTGCCGTGTTGATTCGGTCATTGGCACCACTCGACGGTGTCGAAGTGATGCTGCGTCGCCGAAGGAAAAAAGAAGTGCATCCATCGCTAACCGCCGGACCGGGAAGCCTTTCCCAAGCATTGGGTATTACCACCCGATTCAGTGGTATTCAATTGTCTGCTCCTCCAATTTGGATTGAAGATCGTGGCATTGGTATCCCATCAGTACAAATTGCGGCGGGTCCTCGTATTGGCGTGGCATATGCAGGTGAAGACGCCCAGCTCCCATGGCGTTTTTTCATTCATGGCCACCCATATGTGAGCCGACCGAACCGATTGAAGTAATCGATAGGAAAAATGAGCAGTATAATGCTTGTTTTTACCTTTGGGTCGTTAAAATGGCAATGATGAATTCCCCATCGGTTAGGTTTCGAGCCATTGTGGGAGGGCTTGAGTTGGGAAACGCATTTATGGGATCGGCTCAGTCATTCACATGGAAAGAACATTCTGTATTAGCGGAAGGGGTATGGTGTAAGTTGGCAATTTCGACCACAGGCATCTACAAGGTAACTTATGAAGAGCTACAGCAAGCCGGCGTCGTCAACAATTCCATTGTATCCGACCGTTTGGCCCTGTGGGGACAGTATGGAGGGCCTTTACCCCTCTTGAACAGCCACTACAAGCACGATGATCTTTGGGCCATCCCAATTCGGGTAATCGATGGAAATGATGGATTTTTCGGACCGGGAGACTACTTTTTGTTCTTTGCGGAAGGACCGCATCGGTTGCAATGGAACTCTTCATTGCGACGGCTGGAAATGCAGCGCAACTATTATACCGATACTGCCTTTGTCTTCCTCCGTATTGACCAGCCTACCCCATCTGCTCGGGTTGTTGTGACTACCTATCCCGCAGATTCCGTTGAGTCAGATGTTTACACTGCACCCAATGTATTTCATCACGAGTTGGATGTGTATAATGACATCGTCAAATACACCAAAACAGGACAAGATTGGTTTGGCGAAACATTCGACCTGACATTACGTCGCAACTTTTCCACAGACCTTCATATGCCAGTAGATAGCCCATATGTGATACGAGGGCAGGTGGGAGCCCGAAGTCCCAATTCCAGCCGATTTGATTTGTATGTCAATGGAACCCAGCAAAAGACGATCAATATTCCGGCTGCCCACACCACCCGCTATGAAGCTGATTATATCCGTATAGCCAATTTTGAAACAACACTTTCCCAAGCTCCGCTAAGCGTTGAATTGGCCTACCAGAAATCGCATTCTACTGCCAAGGGATGGCTTAATTATTTCTCCATTCATTACTGGCAACGCATCGGTCATGGCACGCGGCAATGGGTCTATCATTTGCCACAGACGCTTCCTTATCGATGGATCCGGGTGCATATTGCGTCGCCAGGCAATGCTCAAATATGGGACGTAAGCCATCCGGGCCGTGTGAAGCAGCTGACAATATCTAACGGAATGGCAGTGATGAGGACTGACTCGTCTATGTATCCTCGCTTGGCAGTGTTTGAGCCTTGGCAGGCTCACAAGGTGTTGGCAGTGCGCCCCCTTAATAATCAGAATCTTCATGCCACGGGACCTGCAGATTTCATCATTATCACCCACTCCTCTGTCCGAAGTATAGCCGAGGCTGTAAAAGAGTTTCATCAAACGAATGATTCGCTGAGTATTCACATCACGGATGTGAATTCGATTTTTAATGAGTTTTCGGGAGGTCGTGTAGATCCAATGGGCATTCGCATGTTTCTCAAGATGTTGTATGATCGCTACCCTTCCCAGCCACCCCGTTATGTGTTGCTTGTGGGTGACGCATCCTTCGATTACAAAAACCGAATACCCAACAACACTTCTATGGTGCCGACCTATCAATCTAAAAGCTGCTATTCGCCCATTAATTCCTATGCTACGGATGACTTCTTTACCTACTTGGATGACAATGAGGGCGACTTTGAAAGGAATGCTCCTGGCACGCCCGATATTGCGATTGGACGTTTGCCCATTCAAACTCCTGATGAGGGAATGGTTATTATCCAAAAGATGAAAACCTATCGATCCAAAGAATCTGCGGGGGAATGGCGAAGTCGCCTCTTGCTCATTGCTGATGATGAAGACTATAACCTGCACTTTAATCAATCAGAATCTTTGGCACGTTTAATCCAAAAAGACTATCCCGCCTATCTTATTCGCAAAATATACTTGGATGCTTTCAAGCAGGTGTCTACGCCTGCGGGTCCCCGTTATCCGGATGCCAAGGATGCCATTAATCGTGAAATTGATCGGGGCGTTTTATTGCTAAATTATTATGGTCACGGTGGGGAAAACGGACTGGCCCATGAACGCATCCTTCGGATCCCAGACATTCGCAAATGGCGCAACCGACATCGTTACCCTCTCATCATCACAGCCACTTGCGAGTTTGGCCGCTATGACAACCCCGAATTTGAATCGGGCGGCGAAGAAGCCCTTTTTCATCCTCAAGGTGGAGCCATTGCATTATTAACGACTACCCGACTCGTTTTTGCCGATGGTAACCAGCGAACAGTTGAGGCTTTGTTTCGCAGTCACTTGTTAAGTGGAAAACGACTTGGTGATGCTTACCTTTCCACTAAACAGGCGGTGGTTGGCACAAACGCCTATAAGTTCGTACTCTTGGGAGATCCCGCCCTTTACTTTGCCGCACCGCGCCATCAAGTACGCCTTACCTATTTGAATGGACATCCCATTGACTCCATACCCGATACGCTTCAAGCGCTGGGTCGGTATGAGCTTCAAGGAGAAGTCCTTTCTCAAGATGGCCAGCTACTTTCGAATTTCAATGGCAAAGTTTTTGTTACCGTACTTGAAAAACCTTCGATTATCACCACGTTAGGGAATGATCCCACCTCGTATCCCGCCAGCTTTGCCGTAGCCGATAACTACATTTTCAAAGGCACGGCTTCGGTCATCAATGGGCAATTCACCATTCATTTTGTGGTGCCGAAAGATATTTCATACAACTACTCCGCAGGTCGCATCTTGATGTATGCGTACGATACCATCACCCTCGAAGATGCGTTGGGACGATACAGTGCCATTGTCATCGGTGGGACCTCTAGCGAACCAGTGGTCGATACAACCCCGCCGGCCATACAACTTTATCTAAACGACCGAAATTTCCAAGACAGTGGACTTACCCATGCCGACCCCATCCTGATTGTTGACATTGCTGATGACTATGGCATTAATACTGTTTCACATAGTATCGGTCATGAGTTGGTGGCTACGCTTGATGGTGTAACATCAATTATCTTAAATGATTATTATGAAAGCCGCCCTGATTTGCCGGGTTATGGTGTCATTCGCTACCCATACTATGGACTGTCCCCTGGTTGGTACTTTATTACGGTAGAGGTGTGGGAC
>CAYVLB010000015.1:0-22343 GCA_964452325.1 uncultured Sphingobacteriales bacterium
GATCGTAAAGATGCCCGCATCATTAACTCCGGCCCAATTTCGGGTCTTGCCGTACCCCAAGCCATTGAAAAAATTATTCATATCCTGGAGCATCGAGGGATTGGCCGAAGATGCATTCAATATCGCTTGCGGGATGTCGGATTCAGCCGCCAACGTTATTGGGGTGAACCTTTCCCCATCATTTATAAGGATGGAATCCCCTATCCGGTGCCCGAAAAGGAATTGCCGGTCGAACTCCCACCGATCGACTCATTCGAACCATCTCCTGATGGTAGGCCACCCTTAGCACGCCTCACTGAATGGGTCAACCTCCCAGATGGAAGCCAGCGAGAAACCAATACCATGCCCGCCTGGGCTGGATCCAGTTGGTACTTTTTAAGATACATGGATCCCCACAACGATCGTTTTTTCGTCAGTGCTGAAAAAGAACAATATTGGAAAAACGTGGACTTCTACTTGGGAGGAGCGGAACATGCTACGGGGCATTTGCTCTATGCCCGCTTTTGGCACAAATTTTTCTACGATCGGGGATGGGTGAGTACCATCGAACCGTTTCAAAAGCTTATTCATCAGGGGATGATCCTCGGAAAATCTGCATTGATTCACCGAATTAAAGGCACCAATAAATTGGTGTCATCCGATAAGGCACACCACTATGATACCACCCGTATCCACATCGACATTCAATTTGTCGACCATGGAAATGCCGTAGACGTGCAACAACTGAAAGGCTGGCGGAAGGACCTTGCAGAAGCAGAGTTTATCTATTCTGACGATGGCAGGTTTTACTGCGACCGTGAGCTGGATAAAATGTCGAAATCGCGCCATAATGTAGTCAATCCCGACGATATCATCGCCGAATATGGATGCGATACTTTTCGAATGTATGAAATGTTTCTGGGCCCCGTCCAGCAATCTAAGCCGTGGGACACCCAGAATATCGAAGGGGTGCATCGGTTTCTCCGACGGCTATATGGCCTGTATTTTGATGATGAGGGACGCTTTACTTGGGATGATGCTGAACCTACCCCTGAGGAATGGAAAAAGTGGCACCGAACCCTCGACCGGGTGCGACGTGACGTCGAAAAGTATGACTTCAACACTGCCATCAGCGCCATGATGGTATTCGTTAATTACCTTTACAAAACCGGATGTCGAAAGCGGGCCATTCTTGAGCCATTGATTGTGATGATATCTCCGTTTGCTCCCCACCTAGCGGAAGAACTTTGGCATCGGGCTGGGCATGTGGATACGGTTACCCACCAACCGTATCCAGAGCCAGACCCAGCTTATTTAGTAGATGCATCACATGTTTATCCGATTTCCGTTAACGGAAAGGTACGGGCTCAAATAGAACTTCCCAAGGAGGTAACCGAATCACAAGTTCGGGAAACAGTGTTGGAAGACCCCCGCGTGAAAAAATGGACAGATGGGAAGGCTGTTCAGCGCATTATCATCGTGCCAGGGCGCATTATCAATATTGTGGTTAGCTGATTAAGTTTCCTTCCCATCTAGGTTGGCAGCATTGGCTTGCCATTGCGAAGTGGATATGCCTATACGTTCCTCGGCCAGCAAATGCTGTGATTGTTTTCCAAGCTTTCAACCATCTATCCATAAGGCAAGGGAGTGATCATCACTGAGATGCATGAGGCCATGCGATCGCTGGCAGTGGTGTCTCGATTAGGATGTGGATCTTAGGAATGTGCTGCCCGCTGAAGCCGATCGTTAATAGCCACGCCTAAGCCGTGTGGAGGTACTTTCTCAGCGATGATCTGCTGAATGTGGGGCAATTGTTCAATATGGTGTAGTATGTCAAACAGCCGAGCCGCAGCTTCGTCAAGCCGGCCGGCAGGTGAAAGCACATACAAGTGGGGATGATGGAAAGGAATGGATTGGAAAGCAACCAAAGCAGTTGTTGCATTGGGAGGATGTTGCATAATCCATTGCCAGAGGTTGTCGACCATTTGAAGGGGTGGCCGGGGAGCATAATGCCGTTTGAATTGACCGGGTGCTTGAATCGTGTCATTGCTTGCGTGTTCGGCCGGAATACCTGCGACCGCCTCCAAAGATTCTTGGGAGATGCCACCGGGGCGAAGAATCCACAATCGATCCCCTTCGGGAGATATTTTGATGATTGTCGATTCAACCCCCACCTTACAAGGGCCGCCATCGAGGATATATGGAATTCTGCCCGACAACTGTTCCATCACATGCTCGGCACGGGTCGGGCTGAGCCGAGTGAAAATATTGGCACTGGGTGCCGCCAACGGGAAATCCAGCTGTTGAAGTAGTGCCATCATCACTGGATGATTCGGCATCCGAAATCCTGCCGTTGGCAACCCCGAGGTTACGATATTGGGGATTAGGGAACGTTTAGGAAGAACAATGGTCAGCGGGCCTGGCCAGAAAATATCAATCAGTTGCCAAGCCGTAGAAGGTATTTGTCGGGCATACCGTTCCAGGGCCGCCTTTTCACTGAGGTGAATAATTAAGGGGTCAAAAAAAGGTCGCTCCTTTACTTCAAAAAGGCGGGCAACAGCCGTAGAATCTAATGCATTGCCTGCTAAGCCGTAGACTGTCTCGGTCGGGACGCCCACAACTTCCCCGTTGTTCAAAAGCCGGGCTGCAGTGTCAATTGAGGTGCCTATTCTTGTTTGCATAAGCCTCGATAAGATATGCGACGCTATCTAATCCTTCATTAAAGAGCAAATCGACGATGCTAAGATTTGCATAGAAAGTGCCATCGGATTCGGCATATAACTGGTAATAGCGAGGGGCTGTAAATGCTGGATCCGGCACGTGGTAGCGTGTTTTCGGGTGAATATGGTAGCAGTAGTCATCGACCAGAGGCAGTTGCTGCCATTTCGAGCGCCACGACCATTTCCATTCCACTTGTAGAGCACGTAGGATTGCTTGGATTAAGGCCACATTTAGCTCAGCCAGGTACTCAAAACGGCTCTGGATCGGGCGGACTATCATATCGAAGAAAAACATGAAAAACGGACTGTGTGAATAGTTAAACCGTAGGGTGCGAACCATTGGGGCAATCCATTCGTGATGATTGTCAATACGCACCTTACCCACTGATAATTTCGTTTTTCCCTTTTGGACCGGTACGATCAAAGACTGTGGACCCTGTGGCGTGCGAATGTAGGATCGGGTAAGGTAGCTTTGTTTCCGAAAACGAACGATGTCGTCAAAGATAACCTTTTTGTAGTAGGTCAATAGGGCAACATACTGAATGGAAGGTAAAAAATGCGGCTCTATCAAAAGATACTGATTCATGGATGGATCCTTCTCCTTGGAATATGCAATATTATTCTGTCGCAAGAAGTTCGCCTTCAATTACAATCCCTCCCATCTGCAGATGCGTATGCCCTTTATTTCAGCCTGCCTACTCATAAAGATGTAGACTCATTAGCAATCACATTTCGATTGATGCCCTATGGAAACTCCGGAGGGCAATCATTTCAGTTGCGGAAACAAGTGGCTTGCCGAAATGGTTTTTTGCGGGGGCGCTTTTTTTTCCGTTATCGTGCAGATGGGTTTGTGGTAGTAGGTCCATTGGAGCAAGAGACGCAATTGGTGATTCCAGCCTATCGTCGCTATACGCAAGTAGTGTTCTTTGATTCAGTGATTCCAAGCGGGCGTGGCCAGTGGGAATTTATCCCAGCTTTGGAAGATACTTATCCTACCCAACATCTATTGTATGTGTTGCTTCCTGCGGTGCCCACTCCCGATTCAGTGCGCTGGTACGTGTGGCATGCAGGCAATATAATGCGCCGAAGGGTGATCGCCCATGTGTCTACGAGGTCAGAATTGCCGATGCTATGGCCCCTGCCCACCGAGATGTTGTGGCAAAAATGTGACTCCATCACCCTTTCAGTGGGTCCCTATCGGATATGGTCAGCCTGCACTCCCATTGAAAGCCGCCTACTGTCTGGAATGGCATTGCTCGATTCTCAATCTATCCAAGACCTCTACATGTGGGCGGAATATCGAGCTGAAATTGAAGAACGCCCTTATCGAATAAGGGCTGATGATGCCGATGATTCGTTGTTTCAGCTCAGCCGCTATTTTGTGCGGTGGCATGGAACAGGCGCCTACGACCGATTCCGAGAGGCACTGGCTGATATACAGTATGTTAACCAAACATTTGGTTCAGCACATCAACGGGGTATCTACTCGGATCGGGGACGTGTCTTTATCCAATATGGACCGCCCAATGACACATGGGGGCATGAGTTGGATCCCGGCGCATTGCCATACCAGATTTGGAAGTATAACGTAACACCGCATCGACGCAATGTCATCTTTGTATTTTATAATCCGACTGGAATCGACAACGAATACGAACTCATCCATTCTACTGCCTACGGAGAACTCAGAAATCCCCGATGGCGTACGCTGATTTATCAGCGATTTGCACAGCCTGATAATATCCATTCTCCGGGTCGACGCGACTATTTTGGGGGCAGTCTGGAATATTTTCGTTGAAAACTGAAAGTGAGTTGGTTAGCCGATATTTTGTATATTGTCCCGCCATTTAAACCCCAAGAGGTATGAGTAGCACATTGTATCCCGGGCCGTTTAATTTTAAGCAATGGATTGATGAGCATCGTCATTTGTTGAAACCCCCTGTGGGCAATCAGGTAGTCTGGCCGGATGGTGATTTTATCATTATGGTGGTAGGGGGTCCCAATCGTCGTAAAGACTTTCACTATAATGAAACCCCAGAGTTTTTCTATCAATTAGAGGGGGATATGGTATTGCGGATTATGGATAATGGACGACCGCGAGATATTCCCATCCGTGAAGGAGAGATTTACCTATTGCCCCCGAAAGTGCCCCACTCGCCCCAACGATTTGAAAATACGGTGGGGTTGGTAGTGGAAGTTAAGCGACCCGAAGGGGTGATGGATGCCCTTCAGTGGTATTGTGAGCATTGCAATAACTTGCTATACGAAGAGCAATTCTTCTTAACGGATATCGTCAAAGAGCTCCCCGTGATCTTTGATAAATTCTATTCCGACGAATCCAAGCGCACCTGTACCCAGTGCGGCCATGTGATGGAACCAATCTAAATGGGCAGGGATTTTATAGGCGAAGGGTTACCGACTTGGGTTCGGTAAAGAAGCGCATGGCTTCCCACCCACCTTCTCGTCCCATTCCAGAAGACTTAACACCACCGAATGGGGTGCGAAGGTCCCGGAGTAGCCATGTATTGATCCATACGATGCCGGCCTCCAAGTCGCGTGCCATTCGATGGGCACGTCGCAAGTCCGTCGTCCACAAAGTAGCGGATAACCCATACTCTACCCCGTTGGCAATGGCTAAGGCCTCTTCTTCGTCATCAAACGGCATTAAAGTTACTACCGGTCCGAAAATTTCCTCCTGATTTACCCGACATTGCGGTGATAGCCCTTCGATAACTGTTGGCGCCACAAAAAATCCGTTTTGGCAACGTCCTTTCACAACTACACGTTTCCCACCCGTTACAATGATGCCTCCTTCTTCTTTGGCCAATTGGATATAAGACAAGATTTTTTCCATGTGAGGTGCTGAAACAACGGCTCCTATTTTCGTATCCTTATCTTGCGGATCGCCCACTTTCCATTGGCGGGCGTGCCGTACCAAGTCGTCTCGGAAACGTTCGTAAAGTGGCCGTTGAATGAGAATTCGAGACCCGCAAAGGCAGATTTGCCCTTGATTGGCAAAAGAGGAACGAAGGGTGGTTTGGAGGGCTTCATCGTATGGGGCGTCGGCAAAGATGATGTTGGGGTTTTTACCTCCCAATTCCAGCGAGCACTTCTTGAGTTGTTGAGCTGCCAGTTGGGCGATGCGGCGGCCGGTAGCTGTCCCACCTGTAAATGAAATGGCTTTGACAAGCGAATGCCGTACCAATGCTTCGCCTGCCTCCGTCCCCTTCCCATGAACAATATTCAATACTCCCGGTGGAAGCCCAACTTTCTCACAGATCTTAGCAAGCTCAAAAGCAGTAAGGGGTGTTATTTCCGATGGTTTTGCTACCACACAGTTGCCTGCGGCGAGTGCGGGTGCAATCTTCCACGTGAACAGATAGAGTGGCAGGTTCCATGGCGAAATAACCCCCACAACTCCCAGCGGTTGGCGCATCACATAGGAAAGAACTTTATCGCCCATCTGATATGATTCCGCCGAAAAATGAAGTGCTGCCGCAGCATAAAACTCGAAGTTGGTTGCTGCACGGGGAATATCCACAGATTGGGCCAACCAAAGGGGCTTTCCATTGTCATCACTTTCAATAATCGCCAGTTCATGCAAGCGTTTCCGGATGAGTTCAGCTACTGCCATTAACAGCTCAAACCGGTCTTGAGGATTGGCAGTGCGCCACTGAGGAAAGGCTGCTTGTGCAGCGGTTACCGCTGCCTCGATGTCGGCATCGTTGGAGTCTGGCACGTGGGCAATCACTTTTCCCGTAGCTGGATTAACATCATCAAAGTATTGCCCGTTATGGGGTGGGATGAACTGACCGCCGATGTAATTCAGGATGTGAGTAGGCATGGATTATAAGCATTGGGTACGTCCACCGTCAATTGGCAAATTGATTCCGTTAATATAGTCAGCTTGTGGCGAAGCCAAAAAGAGCACTCCATATGCAATTTCTCGGGGATGGGCAAAGCGCCCTGCTGGTATCGTTGCTTGCCAATGTTGGATAATCGTTTCGGGATTGAGGCTTTCCCGTTGGGCTTTTGATTGAATCAGCGAAGCAAGCCGTTGTGTATCGGTGTAGCCGGGCAGGATATTGTTAACAGTAATTCCATGGGGGCCCAGTTCGTGGGCTAAGGTTTTGGCCCAGGAGGCCATGGCACCCCGAATGGTATTGGATACGCCGAGCCCTGGAATGGGTTGTTTGACAGAAGTGGAAATGATATTGATAATGCGTCCCCATCTGGCAGATTGCATGGTGGGGAGGAGGGTCTGCATCCATAGGTGCGAAGCAATTACATGCCGACGGAATGCTCGGGTCAGCTCGGCAATATCGGCACGAACCAGTGGCCCGGCTGGCGGCCCCCCTGCATTGTTAATTAGGATGTGATACGAACGGCAGCGAAGTCCCGAAAGTGCTTGTTGGAGGGCGGTGGTATCATCGAAGTCTACCGGAAGGATGTCATGGCCTTCTGGGTGAGGGACAAGTGCGTTGCACAATTGTTGGAGGCGTTCGGCATTGCGGGCTACCAACAGCAAGCGTGCTCCCGCTTCCGCCAATACCTCAGCCACAGCACGTCCAATGCCTTCCGAGGCACCACATACTACTGCCCCCCGACCATCTAATCGATGTTGCATCGGTTATGAAGACTTATCTACCGCGAAGTGAAAATTCAAGGTTTCTTTCAACGACATCGGAAGTGGCGGCAATACACTCCGTGGTACCAAAAAAGTGTTGATCACCATCAGGTCCCTAAATATGGCATGCCGTTTGACGGTCTCCATCAGGTAATCATAGCCTGAGGACCCTCCGGTGCCCATTTTATAACCCAGCATGCGCATGACCATTTGGGCATGTCGGAACCGCCATAAAACCAGTAGTTCGTCGATGTTCATCAAGTCGGCTAACAGGCGATATGGCTGTTGTAGTACCGGTTCGTCCCGATACAAGTAGATCATCAATGCGGCCAGTAGGGCACGGTGGCTAAGGCGGATTTTACCTTTTTGTTGAAGTTGGGTATGCCGTTCAGGGCTAAAAATGGCTTCATAATAGGTCAACTGTTGTTGGAGCATTTCCAAGCGGAAGTTTTTCTCAGCCATGTCGAGATAGGGCGTTTGTTTGATGGCATTGCGATCACGTTCCATCATTTGGCTGACCGCCCGGCGGAAATGCTCTAAAAAGTTAAAGTGCGGCGTATCTAAAAACGGCATCCGTTTTAACCATGCCTCGATATGATCAAACAGCGACGGATGCGACTCTAAGGACTGCAGCTCTGCTTGTTCTTCCGGTGTAAAAGGTTCCTTATAATCCTTGCCCCCATATGCGAAACGCTGGGGTGGCTTGAGTCCCAAAATGGTTTCAATCTTGCGAAATTGGAAACTCTGAAATCCCGATGCAGGGATCAAGTAGTTACGAAACTCCAAAAAATCCATGGGTGTCATCGTCTCCAACACTCCGATCTGCTCAATGAAAAGGTGAAGTATTTTTTCTATCCGCTCCAACGAATGTACTACCGCACTGATTTCACATTCATCCAAATTGTCATCAATAAATGCTTGTTGAATGCGCCCCAATTCGTGTAATATCTGTTTCATCCACAGCTCATACACCTGGTGGATGATGATAAACAACATTTCATCATGAGCTTCTTTGCCCACCTTCCGACTTTGGGGATACTGTGCATTAAGGACCTTATCTAATGCCAGGTATTCCGCATAATGTGCTGACGGCAATATGGGCGAAGACATGCGTTTTTCACTGTTTTTAGACGGTAGCAAGTATACGTATTTCAAATTTTAGAACCATTTTCTTTCGAATGAAACCTATAAAGTCCCCCTTGCGGAAAGCAGTAATATCACACAACTGAATCCAGCTTTTATTGTGCATATTGTAAATTAAAAAATTGCGCCCGTCACTGGATGACATCCTTTCGCTACGGACTGACTGGGAATTAGCGAGCGTATTCCTTTCAGCTTTACCACCTCAACATTGAATTAGTAATTTTTTGACATTGTACAAAATCAGATACTTCTGAGCAATTTTTCCAATTTTTTTTCGCACCTCTTCCTTTTGCTCTTTCCCAAGTAATTCTGTTTTGGATTTGAAAATATTTTCTTATGACATTAAAAATTGCACCAGATGATTTCCAATCACCACAAATGTAGATTGACGCTGTAGGCTTTAATAACCTAATCATTTTACTAATCCAAGAATCAAGCCATCGATCATATTTATCAGACTCCATTTCCTTAAAAAAAAGTAAGGTGAAACGTTTTATTCAGATTGTATGGTGGATCAACAAATACTAAATCAATGAACTTATCTGGCAGGTAATCCAATGCCACACTTGACAAGAAATTTATTGAAAGGGTCAATAAAAATAAATCAAGGGAGTTTCCTTGTTTGTTGCGCGCGCACGGGTGGGTGGGGCAAGCACAATACCCCTGATTTTATCACACCTGTTCTTCTCTTTTTCTCAAGAATTTTTGGTGGGCTGTACAGGATTCGAACCTGTGACCTCTACCGCGTCAAGGTAGCGCTCTAAACCCCTGAGCTAACAGCCCGATAAGGTACGAATCAGTGGGCTGCGCAGGATTCGAACCTGCGACCTCTACCGTGTGAAGGTAGCGCTCTAAACCCCTGAGCTAGCAGCCCGATTGAGCCGGCAAGGGGATTTGAACCCCTGTCCTGTTGATTACGAATCAACCGCTCTACCGCTGAGCTATGCCGGCGCAAAAATAGCATGACCCATTACTTTAACAATTCCCGCGAAATAACAATGCGTTGAATCTCGTTAGTTCCTTCGTAAATCTCAGTAATTTTCGCATCACGCATCATTCGTTCTACGTGATATTCACGTACATAACCGTATCCGCCGTGAATCTGCACGGCTTCTTTGGTTACGTAGGTGGCAGTTTCGGAAGCATAGGCTTTGGCCATTGCACTCCACATGGGGTTGGTTTTGTCCTGATCTTTAGCATGGGCAGCTCGGTATACTAGTAAGCGGGCTGCTTCAATCCGTGTGGCCATATCTGCCAACTTGAAAGCAATTGCCTGATGTTGAGCAATGGGCTTGCCGAATGCCTTTCGTTCTTGGGCATACGTTAGCGCACGTTCAAAGGCCCCCTTGGCAATACCAAGTGCTTGAGCGGCGATCCCAATACGCCCTATGTTGAGGGTCTTCATGGCAATCCGGAATCCTTCACCCGATTGCCCCAACACATTCTCTTTGGGCACCTTCACATCCTGAAACATAATGGTGGCGGTGTCTGAACTTCGGATTCCCATCTTATCCTCCTTTTTTCCTACAGTAACCCCGTCCCATCCGCGTTCGATAATAAAAGCCGTAATACCCTTGTGGCCTTTGCTGGGATTGGTCTGGGCAAAAACCACATATACCCCGGCTACGGTACCATTCGTGATCCAATTTTTGGTACCGTTCACAAGGTAATGATCTCCTTGGTCTTCGGCAATGGTATGCTGACGGGTAGCATCCGACCCTGCTTCGGGTTCAGATAGACAAAAAGCTCCAATCCATTCGGCATTGGCCAGTTTGGGAAGATATTTTTGCTTTTGGGAGTCTGTACCCCACCTTTGAATTGGATAGCTGACCAATGAGTTGTTGACTGACATGATCACTGCAGCCGACGCGTCGACGGCCGCGATCTCTTCCATGGCGATGACGTAGGAGAGGGCATCCAGTCCCATCCCGCCATATTGGGGTTGGATCTCCATCCCCATAAATCCCAGATCGGCCATTTGACGTACTTCTTCGGTAGGAAAACGGGAACTAATGTCTCGCTCGATAACGGTAGGGAGGAGGACTTGCGTAGCAAATTGGCGGGCAGATTCCCGGATCATTAAATGCTCTTCTTTCAAGAAAGGATAATCCATGGGCGTTTTCCTGATTCTTTATAATTTTTAAATCGATTAGGGGCGGCAAATTTAGAGAGTTTAGGAAGAGTTAGATCGAGATATGGAGGCAAACTTTTTGGCGAAAAAGGAAAGAATTGTCAGAAGTTTAGCAGTTTTGCGACCTCAAAAAAAACGACAGAAACAGTTTCTACTCATGGGTGTGCGAATTCGACTTCAGCGGCATGGACGGCGGAAACGTCCGTTTTATTATGTGGTTGTTGCGGATAGGAGGGCAAAGCGCGACGGCAAGTTTATTGAACGATTGGGTAGCTATGATCCCATGGTGCATCCCGCCGTGATTGATATTGATGCGCGCCGGGCGGCAGAATGGCTTCTAAAAGGTGCTCAGCCAAGCGAAACAGCACGTGCGTTGTTGCGTAAAGCAGGAGCACTCTACATGCGTCACTTGTTGGAGGGTGTTCAAAAAGGTGCTTTCACCACCGAAGAGGCCGAAAAGCGATTTGCAGCATGGATCGAATCGTCGAACAAGTGGCGGGCAAAGCAAGTTCAGAAAATCGAAGCAGAGCGTGAGCAAAAACGCCAAGAGCGAATAGCTGCTGAGAAACGGTATGCCCAAAAACGGGTCCAAGCCACTGCACCTCCTGCAAATGACTCAACTCCCGGTGTCGAGCATGGACCGAATGAAGAAGAAGGGGACGCATAAAGCGACGATTGCTGGTTTCTTTACTACATATTGAATAACATTTAGTGGAAGATTACCCGATACCTGGATGATATAATCCCTTCCCCTCAGGTAATAGGGAAAATCCGCAAAACACATGCCTTAAGAGGGGAGGTTATGCTACAGCTACGGTATAGCTGGCTGATGTCTATTGTTCGGCCGAAAGTGTGGCTATTCTTTATGCATAATCAAAAAGCTGTTCCGTATCGAGTGAATCATGTACGTTGGTCGAATGGATGGGGTATATTGAAAATGGAAGAAGTGCAGGATATTGAGCATGCCAGAACAATCGTCGGTGCAGATGTGCTATGGCCGCAGAAGTGGTTGATGGAACATTTCTCAGACCGGCTATTACCTGAATGGATCGAGGGACGGAGCATTCGAATTAACCAGCGATATGAAGGAATCGTGTTAGCGGTAGAAGAATTGCCCAGCCAGTGGTTATTAAAAGTACTATTGAAGGGACGTGAGCTGCTGTTGCCTTTTGTGGAAGGCCATGGCCGAATTAATTCAGAGGGAATATTTGAACTAATGGTACCAGAAAGCCTCATAGAACCTTAGACAGCTCCTTTCGGAAATGTCCATCTAGCTTGATATAGAGGGGTGCTATAGGTTGTTAAAAGGAATGACAGGACACTTCACCGTGACGAAAGCAACGGCCTTCCCGCCTTCATGCAGAAAGGTACACTTGGAAAGATTCTGCTTATAGTATGGTCGATACCCTATGGCAACCTTGCGGTTTGTTCATTTGAGTTGTCAAAATATTCTAACGTTACCATCCGAATAAGGTCATCATATACCGACTTGTTGATGGAATAAGTTACTTCTTTGCCTTTTCGTTTGCGACGTACGATCTCCTTATGGCGCATGTTACTCAGATGAATGGATACAATGCCGGGAGGAATGTTCAATGCATTGGCAACCTTGTATACTGGTGAATTGGGGTTATTTTTAATGTACCACAAGATAGCTAATCGCAAGGGGTGAGCCACCGTTTTGAGTTGCGTGACTTTTCGTTCGTAGGTTTCCGTATGGATTCGACGCTTAATATCCATTGTTTAATGATTTTTTTATTAAGATTAGCGCAAAGGTACTAACTCTTAATTATTCTTTATCTGATATTATAAACTTATAACTTCCTGTAACTTTTTCACTCCAATTCACGATCACTTTCGTGAAGTATTGTTCATTCAGTGGTTTGATTTGTTCTGCGATCTCCGGAAATGTTAAAATGGAATAAAGGATTCCTTGCGTGACGAGGTACTGCGTCCCAGAGGTTCCATCATCGATTTTAACTGCCCCTCCTATGCTACGTTTGGTAAGTCCGAATCCATATACACCAGCAGCTCCTGTTTTACCGATGATATGGGGTTTGCCTTGTTGCATCAACAGGGTGCAATATCGGTTGCGTCCTGCGATTAAATACGGGTTATGGATTACAGCATTGCGAATAATTTGCAGCGTTTCTCGGGAGGCATGGGGATAGTCGACTTCAGCGGCAGCCAAACGGGCGAATCCAAGGGCCAGCTTGTTTAAGGGCATTGCATAATTGGGAGCGGAACATCCATCGGTTCCCACGATGAGCGAATCCTCAGAAATTTCCATGATACTGGCGATTGCTTGACGGATCATTACCTGAACTGGATGGTTGACGTCAAGATAGTCATGGGTCGAGTAGCCACCATAAACGCAAAGGGCTAAAAATGCAGCGTGCTTGCCACTACAGTTATTATGGATAGGAGATGGCGTTTGACCTTTTCGAATGAGTTCATGGCGTGTAGGCCTATCGAAAGGAGGATGGGTGCCACATTGAAGGTGTTTTTCAGACAAGCCAACTTTGTGCAACAAGCGTTGTACCCATCGAATATGAACATACTCTCCACTGTGCGAGGCACAGGCAACGGCAAGCTCTTGGGGTGTTATTTTAAGTGATCGGTAAGCTCCACTTTCGACCAATGGAATCTGCTGGAAGTATTTCAAAGCGGACCGCACGAAAGTTGGTCGTTGCCAATTGCCTACCGCGTGAAGGATTTGGCCCTGAACATCTACAATGCAATAGGCACCCCGATGTACATTTTCAATGATAGGGCCTCGTGTTTCGGCCACCAGGATCGGATTGTCCCAGGTGCTGGCAAAAGATGTGTTCATGACTATTCGAGGATGGTCTGTCCAAACTTTAACGGTGCTTAGGGAACATACTCTCCGAAAACTTCGCGGAGGGTGTCAGATATTTCGCCCAATGTGGCATAAGCTTCCACTGCCTCGAGGATGGGCAACATGAGGTTCTGATCGGACCGAGCAACACTTTTGAGTTTTTTCAATGCGCGGTGGACACGGGTATTGTCACGCCGCTGTCGCAACTTACGAAGTCGGGCGATTTGCCGTTCTCGGATACTATCGTCTACTTTTAGAGTTTCAACGTCGATTTTTTCATTGGTCATGTATTGATTCACTCCCACGATGATTTTTTCGCCCTGCTCGACTTTTTGTTGATATTGATAGGCGGCATCAGCAATTGCTCGTTGCATGTATCCTTGTTCGATGGCGGATACCGCTCCGCCGCGTTGGTCAATTTCTTTGAGATATTCTTGGGCTTTGGCTTCGATTTGTCGGGTTAGGGTTTCTACGAAATGGCTTCCTCCAAGTGGGTCGGGATTGTAAGTCACGCCTGATTCGTGTGCGATAATCTGTTGGGTTCGGAGGGCAATTTGTGCGGAATGTTCGGTGGGGAGGGAAAGGGCTTCATCGTAGGCATTGGTGTGAAGCGATTGCGTGCCCCCCAATACCGCAGCTAAAGCTTGAAGAGTTACCCGAATGATGTTGTTCATCGGTTGTTGGGCGGTAAGGGTACTCCCGGCGGTTTGGGTGTGGAAGCGGAGCATCTTGGTCCGATCCTGTCGGGCACCGAATTGGGTCATGATCTGATACCACATTCGTCGAGCTGCCCGAAACTTGGCAATTTCCTCGAAAAAGTTGTTATGCGCATTAAAGAAAAAGGATAGGCGCCGGCCGAAGACATCAATGTCCAGTCCTTTATGAAGGGCCGCTTGTACATAGGCCTTGGCATTCGCCAACGTGAATGCTAGCTCTTGGACTGCAGTGGCACCGGCTTCTCGGATATGATAGCCCGAAATAGATATGGTGTTCCACTTGGGCACGTGCTGGCTGCAGAATTCGAAAATGTCGGTGATAATCCGCATGGAGGGACGGGGTGGGTAGATGTAGGTTCCCCGGGCAATGTATTCTTTGAGGATATCATTTTGGATAGTCCCGGAAATTTTTTTCAAGTCGGCGCCTTGCTTTTGGGCAACTACAATATACATTGCCAAGAGAATAGCAGCCGTAGCGTTAATCGTCATGGAGGTAGAGATGTTCTCTAGCTTGATACCCCGAAATAGAATTTCCATATCTTCCAACGAGTCGATGGCCACGCCCACTTTTCCCACTTCTCCCTCGGCTAAAGGATGATCCGAATCATATCCGATTTGAGTGGGTAGGTCGAAAGCCACGGAGAGTCCCATTACCCCTTGAGAGATAAGGTAGTGGTAGCGCCGATTAGATTCTTCGGCCGTTGCAAATCCTGCGTATTGACGCATGGTCCATAGGCGGTCCCGATACATACCTGGGTATATGCCGCGCGTATAAGGAGGATCGCCGGGCTTTTCAAAGGGAATGTCGGGTGGCAGATAGAGGGGCTTTACTTCGATCCCGGAATCCAAGACAAAACGGCGAGAATGCTTTTTATCCTTGCTCATGAATTCACAAATTGATGGAACTCTGCCTTCAACATATCGATGGCCACCTGATGTGGCAGGGTTTGCATATTAGCCACATTCTCACGAAACTTTCCGATAAAGGCGTGATGACCTAAGTCTGGGTGAATTTCTTGGAGGGTTCGATTAATCAGCATGATGGTCTGCTCAACAGCATTGTCGATTACCTGCCATGCTTCCGACGACACATAGAGTTGTTGGGAAGCGTTGTATAGCCATTCTTCTCGGATTTGGCGAATCCAACGGGTGCGAATGGCAGTGGCAGGCTCATCGGCGACAATGGAGCTGTTGAGGAGGTAATGCGGCGAGATGCGTTCAAGAAAAAGAATGAGGCGTTCGTATGCTTGGGCTTTATACGGAAGAAGGCGTTCATATTGACGCAGGCGTTTTTCGAGGTGAAGACGAAGTTGTTGTTGGCTGAGGCGTTGGCTTTGGATCATGAGCCATTGACGGACACCCCAGTAAACCCCGATGATTACCAACCCAATGGTTAGGGCAGCAATCAATACTTCAAGTGTTGACAAGTTACTGAATTTGCGGGCCAAAAATAATCGATAAGATAGGGTATGTACTTTTGTCGAAGAATCCGATAAAGCTAAGGTGTAATGACTTCATTAAACAAGGTGATGTTGGTAGGTCGATTGGGAAGGGACCCGGAAGAGCGAATCTTTGACAAGGGAGGACGGATCGTTAACTTCTCGCTGGCAACGTCTGATCGTTACATAGACCGAATGGGAGAACGGCAAGAACGAACCGAATGGCACCAAGTGGTGATTCGTTTTAACAAGTTGGCCGATCAGGCAATGCAGCTGCTGCGGAAGGGGATGCTGGTATACGTTGAAGGAGAAATCCGTTACCGGGAGTATGTTCCTAAGGAAGGTGGCGATCGGCGTCGGGTAACAGAAATTTTTTGCCAGCGATTCATCATCATGGAACCCAAACGAGAGCTAGGATCGGATGATTTTCAGGAGGAGGGGACGCAGGATACTTCCGCAACATCGGGAAAAGGATCGGCCATGCCATCCGATAAAGGGGCAGCGAATGCTGACCTGAAAGGACCAGATGAGGGGGATCATGTTGTTGATGGTGAGGAGGACCTGCCATTTTAATGGTCAAGGCAGCGGATGTAAATTGTCGTGCCGTTGGAGGATAGTTGGGCAGACGTAATTTGGATAGGTGTTGAATTGGTAATTCTGCTGGCGTTGTCGGCAGTTTTTTCGTCGGCGGAGGTGGTGTTTTTCTCAAAGGAAGTGGCAGCAGAGCATGGCGGACGGCGCCGTTTGTTGGAGCGACCATCCCAACTGTTGGCTACGTTGCTGATTGGAAACAATCTGGTTAACATCGCTTTTATTTTACGCTTTGCGGAGTGGTGGTCGATGTGGCTTCGGAAATCATTGGAGGGATGGGTGGTGGTGCTCAGTGAGTCGGTTGTGATTATGCTATTGCTGGTGTTTTTGGGAGAAATATTCCCGAAACTTCATGCGCGAAAGTCGCCGCTGGCATGGGCAGCGGTCGTGGTGCCAGTAGTGAGTGTGGCTTACTATTTGTTTTGGCCATTGAGTCGAATGCTGGATCTGTTGGGGCGTATATTTCGTAAAGAGCAGCGCCATTTGGCCTTGGAGTTGCAACCCCGTGAGATTCGGGAAGCCCTTGAGGCGACCGAAGGACAGGCGCCAGTGTCGTTGATGCTACGGCAATTGCTGGAGTTTCAAGACCTGGAGGTACGCCAGATCATGACCCCACTTCGGGAAGTAGTAGCCTATTCGGACGATCTTTCCTTTGAACAGCTTGTTGAACGCATTAATGAAGACCAATATTCACGGGTGCCGGTCTATCATGGTACCCTCGACAACATTCGAGGGATACTTTACATTAAGGATCTGCTACCATACTTGGATCGCCCGTCTTTTGAATGGACCCGTTTGTTGCGGCCAGTTCATTACGTACCTGAAAGCATGAAGTTGCCAGATCTACTCGCAGAATTCCGAAACAAAGGCGTACATATGGCCATTGTGGTTGATGAATATGGCCATGTGGTCGGATTAGTGACACTTGAAGATTTACTCGAAGAAATTGTGGGTGAGATTCAAGATGAGTTTGACATAGTGGAAGCAGCAAAGATTTCCCAGCAGGATGAGTACACATGGATGGTGTATGGAAGAGCCACCATTCCCGAATTGGCCCGGGCATTGGATGTACCGGAAGAATATTTCGATCCGCATGCAGAAGAGATAGATACCGTCGGCGGACTGGTCATGGAATTGTTGGGTAAAATGCCCCAATCTGGGGATCGGGTGCAATTTCGGGATCTCGAATTTATAGTCGAACAAGCTACTCCCATTACCGTCGAATTGCTTTCCGTTAAGCGTGACCCATCGGGTAAGGAAACATGAGTTCACTGCCAGCCCCCTTGCGTAAGGTAGCAAACTTCGTGCTGTTGACCACCGGTATGACCCTATTGTTTTATGTTACTTTTTACAATATCAATCGGCGTTGGGAGCCTTTGCCATTGCAGCCCGAACCACTCATTGTATGGGGATGTGATTCATCAAAATTGCCTTCCCCAAATTGGTTTTTTTTCTCAGAATGGTCGAATCCCGAGTGTGGGGGAAAAGGGGATTCCTTGGACCGACAAAGACTTCCCTATTGGGTGCGCTATCGAGGGCCAAATACGGTTGAAGCTCTGCGAATGTTAGATATCCGGATCAAGCAGGGAATGAATGAAGCATATGAACTTTCTCCCGAGCCCACAGCGGATATATTAGACGTTGCTTTGGTAACGGTGCGGCTTACCCTACAGACGGGAAACTGGATTCCGTTTTTTGACGATTCGGCAGGAAAGAGTTGGCTGATATGGAATCCGTATGCTTCTGGGGAGCGAGTGATTAACCGAATCAGAGGGATCGACGAGGGATTTAGGATTCGAGTGGACTCTTCGTTATACTTGTACGTGATAAGAGTAAGGCCATTGAGGACCGTGACCGAGCTGTCAAGCTGGATTAGACGAATCCGGGACGCTGGGGTAGATACATTCATTCCTTCAATGGCAATAGCGATTCCAGCTGTTCGGGCGTATGGGCAGTCCCTTCACAAGGGAGCACATTATCATCGGGAATATCTAGCATTGATGGAATTTTCAGCCCATTACGCCCCCCTGGCATATCGTACAGTGCTACGCCGAATACGCCAACATTACCCCGTGCACTGGTATGGAGAGGGGGGGACCCTATTTGTGGCGGGCGACTCTACTATGCGTTGGTGGGTGGCACTTTATATGAATCGGATGGATCAATGGCATCCATAATCATATAATCGTCCCGCGAGGAATGGGAGGCAATCAGTTCACCCAAAAACCCTGCCAAAAACAGCTGGATCCCGATGATAGCAGCCGTCAGTGTAATGTAAAAAAGGGGCATCTCCACAATCTCCCGTGATAGGCGTTCGTGGAGAATCCATGCATGGTATAGTTTGTTGATTACCAAATAGGCTATGATGGCTAATGCGATGAGGCTGACGATTACTCCGAAAGTGCCGAAAAAATGCATCGGCCGTCGACGGAATTGTTGGACAAACGTCATAGACAACAGATCCAGAAATCCGTTGATAAAACGTTCGAAGCCAAACTTGGTGAAGCCGTATTTACGAGGGTAGTGTTGCACGACTTTTTCGCCAATGCGATTGAATCCTGCCCATTTAGCCATGGCAGGAAGATAGCGATGCATCTCGCCGTGGACGTCGAGGGCTTTGGCCACTTGTGCCCGATAAATTTTAAGGCCACAGTTAAAATCGTGAAGTGGAATACCCGTAATTTTTCGGGTAACCCAGTTGAACAGTTTAGAGGGAATGGTTTTGGAAAGGGGGTCGTGCCGCTTTTTTTTCCATCCCGAAATGAGATCATAATTGCCCGTTTGCATCATTTCTATAAGGGGGATGATTTCATCGGGACTGTCTTGGAGATCGGCATCCATGGTGATGATGTATCGGCCACGGGCATGACGAAACCCAATATTGAGGGCAGCTGATTTCCCATAATTGCGTTGAAAACGAAATGCTCGGATGTGTGGGTTGTGTAGGGCCAGGCGCTGAATCACTTCCCATGAGCTGTCATTGCTGCCATCGTCAACGAAGATGATTTCATATCGCCAGTTTTGCGACTCTACAACCCGTCGGATCCATGCTTCCAATTCAGGGAGCGATTCTGCTTCGTTGTATAATGGAATGACAATAGATACCAGCGGTGATGGTGTGGTATTCATCAACGTTGCTTTTTGGTAAACGCTCCTACTACCAATGCAACTCCGAAGCTGATGATCAGCCACAAAGCCCATTGATAGACAGCAATACCGAAAGTAGGGCGCTTGAACTGTGACAAAAACTCCAATCGGTGTTGGGTAAGTTCGGGTTCAGAAAGTCCTTCGCTCATCCATTTCTTTTCCATGGCTTGGAGTTGAAGATCACGAACCCATTCGAACTGTTCGGGATGCCAATAGTTCATGCGAACATAGTAGTGAAGAATATCGGCAGTCCCCATAAGCATTAGGATAAACCATGCAATGCCTAAGGCATGATGAAACGGCACTGTCCCCTCGTTGATAAGTGCAATCCGACGTGTGGCAAGTACTGCACACACGATGGTCCATCCTAATTTGGTGAGGGTCAATGTTAGGTTGACGGTTGAGGCGGTGAACCACTCGGAATTGCCCAGTGCATAAGGCATCGCGGAGATGGTTACAGACCCGATGGCGGCAAGAAGACCGTATCGCAAGATAACGGCCCATAAATGACGATTTAACACGCAAGTAGTTTTTTAGGGGTCAATATATGAGTGGTTTTCCCCATAAGCAGGCTTCCCCATACCGGTGAGTTGGAAGAACGTGAATAGTTGGTTGCATCGGTGAGCAGCCATTCATAGGTTGGATCGTAGAAAGTTAATTCGGCGGGTGCGCCTGGTTGGATGGTTACTGTGGGCCATCCAACCCATTGACGTGGATGATGTGAGAAAAGCATCGGCACAATCTCCATCATTGACTCAGAGCCAATTACCTGTTGGAGGAGGGGTAAAGCAGTAGCATGTGCAATGCCTCCAGGATCTGCTGCAACAAAATCGTTTACTTTTTGATGAAAAAGGCAGGGTTGATGATCAGAAAAGAGCATGCCTATTTGGGCGATTCGATGGTGAAGTGTTCTGACCGTATCAGGAGGGCGGAGGGGAGGGGTGAACTTAAACCGACTATCCCACTTCAATAGTTGCTCATCATCCCAGCGGAGATGGAAAGGACTGATGGCAACCGTAAAAAGATCGGATTGCAGGTCGAGTATTGCCGGGTCAGAGGCGTTGTAGAAAATGATTCTTACCCCTGTTCGATGAGCCAGTGTGCGCACCTGCATTGCCCAGTGATATTCTGCATCTGGAAGTGCACCAGTAAGGCCACTTTTCGCAGAAGTGGGGCCTTCCCAAATTAGTGGAAGATCTTGGCTCCAAGCACCTGCAAATACCCATAAGGGCACATCCCAATCTCGGATGTATTCAACCAATGACTGTAGGTGGTGTGCCGAAATATATTGCTTGCCAATAGCCACTCCAAGGGCTCCCGCACGCAGCATCTCACCTACGGGCGCCATCCGCCAATTATCGGGATCCATTGAAGCACTGGCTGCTACGTCCACCATAATCGGTAATCCGGTGGCCGATTGAAGGGTCGCTTCGACGGTGGCAGCATTCCGAATAAAGGGATAACTGTGCGGCGACAACAACACACGCACAAACCCCCCAGAAGCAGCCGATTGTGCCCCACTTGCAAGGGTCTCGGCCGAATCGGTGAAGGGATGGCCCCATCGAGCCATCGTATCCACCAATCCCGGAAATACCCAGATTGTACCTTGACCATCCAATGTTACGTCCGAAGCAAGTATCGTCTCAGCATTCAGCACCTCAATGATGCGTTCGCCTTCGATGGTTAAATTCACCCTTTTGCCATGCCATGGAGAAATGGGATCGGCAACAACGACATTGGCAATTTGTATCATACCACCGAAGTTCGGGTCACCAACATTTCAGCCAACAAAAATGCAATGACAGCCATTAACAACCATTTCCAAAGTGATGAATCGGAACTTTCAGCCAACGACTGGATTGCATGGGGGGCGAAGACAGTAAGCCCCAAGCGTTGAAGGTGTTCATCGGAAAGATAGAAGGGTGCACATTCCGTGCGTGGAATGTTAATGGCGATTGTGGCAAGGGTCGTATCGCCACGGGATGAAGTGGCCGTGATTTGATAAATGCCAGGATGTCGGATTGTCTGGAGTGAAAGATAAGTCATCGAAGGCGTGTGCCGTACGCGAAGAGAATAGCTATGGGAGTCATTTAAGCTGATGGCCCGGAAATTCTGGAGTTCGTTGTGATGGCTTTCCACTGCGGTAAAAGCAATCGATTGGTCGGGGAAATAGGCTAATGGGTGTTGGCGTCCGTATAAGGCAGGCTTAAGCAGTAAGGGTACCCATAGGGCATGTTGTGGAAGGGGATTTAGTGAATCGTCGATAGAAAGCAGTAATTGAAAAATGTGTCCTTGCCCGAGGCGATGCAAGAGTAGGTATCGCCCTTTGTAATGAACCCCGTGGAGTAGAGGAATACCTTTTTGTGAGGTGAGTACCGGACGCCGGTCAATAGTAGGCCAGGCGGTAGGTTGCGTTGTGCGTTGTTGTACGACATCTTCAAAGAAAGGGTGTTCGGTGGGGGCAATTTGGTCTGTGATCGAATGCCATTGAATAACCAAGGGTAGACCCCACCCTTGCCATACTTCCTTCACCTCAGAAAAACGTCGGGGAATAAGGAGTACATTGCCTCCCGACTTGACGTATTCTTGCAATCGATTCCATATCCCGCGCGGGATTCGAGTCGATGCTTCGGCAATGACCAGCGGCGTGTTCTGAAGCGTACTTTCCTGCCAATGATCGACTCGGACTGGTAGGAGCTGAAAAACAGAATCGCCATTGAATACGGAGGTGATGAATGGATGCGGCTCATCAGCGTAGAGATAGATAACCACTACCCGTTGAACACGCGGGATTACGAAAAAATAATGATCGTCAAATGCGAAACGATCTTCAGGAATGGCGACCATACCATGGGCAGGTAGGTCGGGACGTACGGCTATGGTGAAATCGACCGAGTGTTTCCCCTGGGTTGTGGTAAGAGGTACTTCGGTTTGGGCAATGGTGCGTTGACCGAGAACTACCCGAAGGGGAAGCGATGATAGCCCGGATCCTATGTGGCGTATCTCTGCCC
>CAYVLB010000016.1:0-21885 GCA_964452325.1 uncultured Sphingobacteriales bacterium
TGATGTGTGCACTAAAAGAGCGTCCTGCAGCTTGCAGTTTCAGGGGAGCTCCATCGGATACGTAAGGGGCATCGGATTCGGGAACATCCAGCTCAATCCATACGCGGTCGATAGAAAGCACGGATAATAAAGCACTTCCTTCCCGTACGTGCATTCCTTCGCGGATGCGGATGTTGGTAATGTAACCAGAGTAGTCAGAAAGAATGTCGAAACGTTCCAGGACGGTGTCGGCTTGAAGAATGGCTTGGACTTGGGCATCGGTTAGCTTCCAGTTTTTGAGTTTTCGGACAGCTGCTTGATAGAGTGTAGGAAAGGATTCCTTTTGGCGGACAACTTCAAGCAGTTCACGCTGTGCGGCAATAAGGGGTGGAGAATAGATGGAGGCAATGGGGTCCCCTTTGCGGATGAATTGTCCGTTGTATTGAACATAGACTTTTTCAATACGTCCTTCGATGTGGGCAGTTTGAAGGTAGGTGCGTCGGGCATCTCGAACCACTTGACCTGTCAGCCGTATTTGCAAGGTAGGACGGACTTTCCGAGCCCGGCGGGTGACGATATGGGCAGCATCTTGCATGGCACGGGTGATGTGAATGGAAACGGAGTCTTCTACAGACTTTTCTTTCATCGGCACCAAGTCCATTCCACAAATGGGGCATTTCCCCGGGCGGGGCTGTTTCACTTGGGGATGCATGGGACAAGTATAGGTGGCGGGAAGGGCTTTGCTTTTAGGTGTATGCATTGATGGATGGGAGGATGAAGTATCGTTCGTATTGTGGGAATTACATCCCATTGCCATAACCATCAATGTTGTGAGGATGATTGTGAACTTTTGCATGGTGAAAAATTTTTTAGTACTTTCCAATTATTCGTTCGATTTCAAGGGCAATATGAAACTGTTGCCATTGGCTCCTAAGGGCCATCTTTCGATGATCAAATGTTTGATTGAACATGTTGATGACTTCCCAGAATCCTTTACGGCCGGTAGCGTAATCTTCCGTAAGTAAGATAAGGGAGTGGTGCGAAAGTTGGGATTGTCTTTGATGCATTTGGAAGGCATCGGTAGCTACGGCGTATTGTGCGGTAAGTTGGCTGAGTAGGTCCGAGAGCTGACGGTGCGTATCTTTCATCTTATACCGCCAAATGGCTGCTTCGGTAGTGCCTGTTTTTCGGAGCGCTCGATTTTTAGTGGAGAATATGGGAGATTGGATGCCTACGGAGGGTGCGATGAGGGCATCCTTACCTTCTCCTATTAGGATGTACCCGCTACCGACCGAGAGATAGGGGCGGGTTTGAAGCGTGCGCAGGCGTTCAATAAGGCGGGCTTGTTGCCATCGGATAGAGTCGGATGCTAGGGCCCAACTGCTATCCGATATTCGGAGATAAAGTGAAGAAGTAGGGGGAGACGGAGGGACGAGCCGTTCTAAACGGGGCCATTCGATGAAGGGGAGATCCGTCCATCGTTGCAAAATGGCCTGAATGCGTTTAAGCTGGTGACGGGCTTGCGAGTGTTCCCATTGGAGAGCGGTTCGGCTGATGTCAATGCGTTCAATATCGACCATTGAGGCTTGACCTTGCCGGTAACGTTCTTGGACGATCGTGTCCAGCATATTGAGAAGTTGCAGTTGTTCGTCGATGATGTAGCGATAGCTGGACCAGTAGGCACCTTCATAATATAGGTTGGCGATGTAAGCGCGGATATCCCTTTCGTTTTGGCGCTGTTGAGCTTCGAATGCCTGGGCAGAGAGTCGGCCAACCTGCCGGCGCGTTTGATAGAGGCCGGGCCATCCCAAGGACTGCATGACGGAAATTCGAAGATGCTGGGGGCCTTCCCGGGTTTCGACAGGAGCAGGCAAGTATTGAAATTGAAGGACGGGGTTGGGTAATGCGCCTTCGACAGCTGACCGTGCGTTTTCTTGGGCGACTTTTTCCTTAAAGTATTGAATCGAAGGCGCCCGATGCAGGGCTCGTTCGATGAGGGTGTCAAGAGATGTCTGCGCATTTAACCCTGCTTGGCCACTCGCCCAACCAATCATTATCAAAAGGACAGATATATAATCTTTCATGAGGATTTCTTTTTCCAGTAAAGTTCGTAGAAAACGGGTACTGCAAATAGCATCCATAGGGCCCCCAGTAATCCCCCTACGGTAGGGAATGCAATGGCACGCATGATGTCGGCTCCCCGGCCTTCGGAAGTAAACACTGGTAGCAAGGCGATCATGGTTGTTCCCATCGTCATGAGGGCCGGCAAAACCCTGCGTCGCGCGCCTTCGATAACCGCCTTACGCAAGGGAAGCCCCTGCACTCGATTTTCATCGATATATGCCAGCATCAAAACCACGCCGTCGCTGGCGACTCCCAACAGGGCCAGAAAACCAATCCATACCGCAATGTTGAGGTTAAGTCCAGAAAAGTTGAACATCTCCCGAATATTGGCCCCCCCCACCGAAAAGTCCATAAATCCAGGCCATTGGGCCATTCCCAGAAAAATCATTGCTACGGCAAAGGCAGTGATAAAGGTGGTGCCTACGATCAACACATTGGTGAGGTTGCGAAATTGCCAGAAGAGAAGCAACACGATAATGAGCAATGCAATGGGAATGATGATTCGTAGGAATTGTTCTGCACGTTTCCGATTCTGGAAGGATCCTGCGAATCGCCAATAGGTGCCGGTAGGGACTTCGATTCGTCCTTCGTCAATGGCCTGACGAATGGCGGATTGAATGGCTTCAATGACGCGATCTTCATCGACGCCTGGTGCAGGCGCAAACGTCAAAAACTGGGCTGGAATACCGTTTTCGGAGCGAATCATCTGTGGACCAATTTCGAAGTAAATATCCGCTACTTCACGCAAAGGGACTTTACGGTGGGTATTGGTACTGACCCATATTTGGCCAATCTCGTCGGGGTTGGCCAATCGTCCTTGCGGATAGCGTACCCGGATGGCGTAGCGTTCGATGCCTTCTAACATGGTCGTAAGGGGACGCCCACCAATAAGGGCCTCAATGGTGGTGTTGATATCTTCAATGCTTAATCCATATTGGCCCATTCGTACTTTGTCAGGACGAATAATAATATATGGTTTGACCGTCCCACGTTCGGCAAATACAGTGGGTGCATCTACTTCGGGTAAGGATTTGATAATGGGCTCAAGTTGGACTGCGAATCGGGACAAGGCGTTAAGGTCAGGGCCAATAATTTTTAAGCCCATGTCACTTTGCATCCCAGTCTGCAGCATGATCAAGCGTGTTTGGATGGGATACAACTTCGATGCTTGGGTCAGGCCAGCAAAGCGCGTGGCGCGGACAATTTCCTTCCAGATGTCGTCTGGACTTTGGATATGGTCACGCCATTGACGATAGTATTTCCCCTTGGGATCTGGAATGAGTTGGTTCAACGAATCCCTGATGAAATGCCCTTGATCATTTACTTTGAAACGAATGGGGCTGCCTTGAGCGTCGGTTTTGTATTCGGGCTTGTAGTAAATAATATTTTCGTACATGGAGAGTGGGGCAGGATCAAGGGCCGATTCAACTCGCCCTGCCTTGCCAAGTACGATTTCTACCTCCGGGATTTGGTGGATGGCATGATCCATTGCCCGAAGGACTTCTTGTACTTCTTCCACTCCAGCATGGGGCATTAACGAAGGCATGTAGAGAAAAGCTCCTTCATCAAATGGAGGCAAAAAGCTCTTGCGCAGCCCGGGTAGCCATTCCGTTAGTAAAGCCCATGGGCGGGATGCTCTCCAGCGTTGGGGTATCCATTGCCCAATGCTCCCATCCACTCCTTTCCAACTGAATATTCCCCATAGGATAAAAAAAGCGGTTAGCCCGATCGCTGATTTCTTATGCCGAAGCCAAAAGTGAAGAATGGGTACATAAAATCGGATAATCAGGTAGAAAATTCCCAACAAGCAAAACACAATCACCGATACCCATAACAAGTTTGATATCATAGATGATCCAGGCCCTGCTGGCATCCACCAGTGTGCCAACACCATAACAATGGCAGCGACAAATGCGCCCATACTTAGCCGGCGGATCCATCCCTGGCCCCAGAAAAGCATTCCTCCCAGGGCAAATCCAATTGCTGCCCACGGCATATATTGGCGCCATGCCATCAGGGATAGGAGCAATGCAATGGTCGATACCAGCGTGCGACGGAAATATTCCCATCCCCGTCCGGGACGCACGACGTAGTAAGCCAGTGCCGGAATGATTAATAAGGCTAGCAATACCGCACCACCCATGGCATAGGTTTTGGTAGCGGCCAACGGGCTAAACATTCGTCCTTCCGGCCCTTTTAGGGCCAACACAGGCAAAAAACTAATAATGGTGGTACTGACTGCTACCAGCAACGGACGGCTTACCTCTTGGACTGCCGATTCGATCAACGCAGCTGTTGACAACCGCGGATGTTCCTTGATGTGACGAACAATGTTTTCGACCATAACGATGCCCATATCCACCATCGCGCCAATGGCAATGGCAATTCCAGTAACCGACACCACATTGGCCGAGATGCCCGTCCATTTCATAACTCCAAATGAAGCCAATACTGCCAGCGGCAATAGGGCTGACACCAGCAGCGCCATTTCTACATTTCGAAGCATGATTAGCACAACCAACGAAGTGATCAAAATTTGCAACCATAGGGTGCTTTCCAAGGTATATAACACTTCTTCAATGAGGCGCCCCCGATCGTAAATGATGCGAACGCTCACTTGGCTTTCCGTTCCATCCGCTAATTGCTTCTTGGGCAATCCAGGAGATATCTCGTCTAATTTCCGATATACTGCTTTCACCACTTCCATGGGATTGGCTTCGTAGTTACTCACTACTACGCCACCGACCACCTCCTTGCCGTTGAGGTCGAGCAGGCCCCGTCGAAAAGCAGGGCCGGCATAGACCCTCGCAATATCCTCCAGAAAGATGGGATGACCGTCCAGCACCTTCACGGGTACCTTGCGCAAATCTTCAATGCCTTCCAGGAACCCTCGCGTTTTAATGATATATTCGGCCCGGTTGAACTCCAGCGTACGTGCACCGCCATCCCGATTGTTACGGGACACCGCCTGCAGAACTTCCGTTAGGGAAAGTTGATATTGCCGAAGTTTGACAGGATCAAGGTCAATTCGATATTCCTTAACGTGCCCACCGATGGAAGCCACTTCTGCCACGCCGGGAACCCCTTGCAAAGCATATCGAATAGTAAAATCTTGAATTGAGCGCAACTCATGAAGTTCCCAGCCGCCAGTGGGACGTTTCGTGCGAGGATCCTTAGTCTCAAGTACGTACCAAATAACTTGTCCTAGGGCGGTGGCATCAGGCCCCAGTTGAAGCGATGCCCCATCAGGGATTAACCCTTCAGGAAGCGAAGCCAGGCGTTCCAAAATGCGAGATCGTGACCAATAGACCTCTACGCCATCTTCAAAAATTACGTAAACGTTGGCCAGGCCAAACATTGATACACTACGTACCTCTCGTACGCCTGGGACCCCCAAGAGGGCGGTTGTGAGGGGGTATGTAATTTGGTCGTCGATGTCTTGAGGTGAACGTCCCGGCCACCGTACATATACTACCTGCTGATTGTCGCCGATGTTCGGGATGGCATCTACCGGAACCGGTTGGCGTCCCTCTCCCCAGTCGAATGGAGAGGTTAGCCAGCCAATGCCAATTACAATACCCATCAACAAAAAGGCAAGAAATCGATATCGAATAAATACGTTAATAAGTGCATTCATCAGCTTTCGAATTTGTTAAAGTGAAAACAATAGAACTGCAAAAAGCAGATGGAAAAACTACCTAACTACGTTGCCGGCAGATCAGGATCGAAAAGCAAAAATGAATGCATGGGCAGAAGGAAGAGTGCCCAAACAGTTTCCTTCAACGCGATATGATGAAATCGATGTAGCCACTGTCACCTCATCTCTTCCCACTTCTCCCAAAACCGATTGAATGATACACATGACCGTTGGCGATACCCGTTGGGAATCAACCTTTTCGGAGGAAGGAATATGCGGCGTGTGAAGTGCCACTGTGACTTGTTCATCTTTACAGCAAGGCTTGGGCACTTTACATCCGCAGCGGGGCATTGCTTCATGAGCCCCTTCAATTTTAACATACGCGATTTTGCCGTGGCACCAATGAACACTAACACTTAAGCCAATTGCCGTCAAAACATACATTCCACCTATTATCCATGCCCACAAGTGCATCCACCGACGAATGATAGCTACCATGATACTTGCAAAGTTATAAATAAAAACTTGGATGTCAACTGCGGAAACGGAAGACGTTTTGAGAAAACAAATCAGATATGTGAATAGGGACAGTGTAAGTTTGCCTTGTGGAAAAAAACAGTGTTGGCATGCCAAAGGTGATTGTCGGATCCGATCATAGGGGATTCAAGCTCAAGCAAATGATTTGCCAGTGGTTGGAGGGGCAGGGATTTGAAGTAACGGATGTAGGTACTCACTCACTGAAACGTGTAGACTATCCAGACTTTGCTCATCTGGTGGGGCAGGCAGTCAGTGAAGGTTCAGCCGATTGGGGGGTTGTGCTTTGTGGCAGTGGCAATGGGGTTTGCATGACCGTTAACAAGCATGCAGGGGTACGGGCTGCTTTGGTGTGGACCGAAGCCATTGCTCAATTGGCCAAGGCCCATAACGATGCCAATGTGATCTGTCTACCTGCTTGCTTTATCCATCCAGCGGATGCGATAGCGATATTATATCGTTACCTCAATACGGAGTTCGAAGGCGGACGTCATCAGCGGCGGATAGAAAAGATTGGATGATTCCAAAGCAAGAATTTTCGGCGTCGGCAACACAAAAGTCCCGTGACGATCGGCACTTTGGTCGCCTTCAATTTAATTTGGGGCGTTACCGTGAGGCCCTTCGGCAAGGAACCGACCGATGGCGTCGGTTGAAAGAAGCACGACGTATTGCACGGGATCGCAAAGAGGCAGCCCTTCACCGGCTACCCGATCTACTCGAACAATTTGAAGATCGCTTGACGGCAGCAGGAGGGGAAGTCCGGTGGGCAGCTACTGCCGACCAAGCCCGCCAGATTGTTTTGGACGTACTCAGAGAAGCAGGTGCCCGTACGGTTGTTAAAGGCAAGTCGATGGTCTCCGAAGAGCTTCACCTCAACGAAGCCCTTCAAACCCATGGCTATAAAGTATGGGAAACTGATTTGGGAGAATTCATTGTCCAATTAGCGGGAGAAAAGCCCTACCATATTGTCACACCTGCCATGCACAAGAGCAAAGAAGATGTGGCATCCCTTTTCGCTGAGAAGCTAGGAGTGCCACCCAACCTTTCTGCTGAACAGCTTACCCTCGAAGCGCGGCGTGCCCTCCGGGAACGATTTCGGGTTGCCGATGCTGGAATCACCGGAGCTAACTTTATCTTGCCGGATATCGGTGGAATCGTACTGGTAGAAAACGAAGGCAACATTCGGCTATCAACTGCCATGCCCGCATTGCATATAGCAGTAGTCGGTATCGAAAAGGTGATCCCAGCGGTGACAGATCTGGGATTGTTTCTGCCATTGTTGGCCACGTATGGAACGGGTCAACGGATTACCAATTACGTGACCATTCTTCGGGGACCTCGACAAAAGCAAGAGAAAGGAGGACCGCAGCGGATGGTAGTTGTGTTGTTAGACAATGGTCGGACCCAATTGTACCATACCCATCCCCAAAGCGAAGCCCTTCGATGTATTCGATGCGGTGCTTGCCTGGCGGTGTGTCCCATCTACCAAACGGTGGGTGGCCATACATATGGCACCGCATATAGTGGTCCAATAGGGTCGGTGATATCGCCGTTTTACGAAGGATTTTGTGACTATCGGCACCTTAGCCATGCCTCGTCGTTGTGTGGGGCATGTGCCGAAATATGCCCAGTGGAAATCCCATTGGATGGGCTATTGCTGGAAAATCGCCGGTATGATGTGCACCGCTGTAGGACATCATTGCCAGAAAAAACGATGTGGAAGCTATGGGCATGGTTGATGCGCCATCCGGAGTGGATAGACCGCGTCCCATTCACGGCACGGCGGCTAGCCTTTCAGGTGGCATCTCGTCAGGGATGGAATGAAGACCGAATTGCCCTGGAACCTGCCCCAGAATCGTTTCGCCGATGGTATCAGCATCATAAGCCCACTTCATGAAAGACTTGCGTCGCTTTGCCCATTATTTGCGCCCTTATATCGTATGGATCGGATGGCATGCTCTCTTTGCCATCCTATCGGTCATCATGATTGGGTCAGCGTTGGCATTGCTGGATCCCTTATTACAAATTCTGTTTAAGGGAGGAAAGGTGCAACCACCGCCCGTTCCAGGCCTCGAAACATTGACGTTACATATCACCCATTCGCAATGGAGAGAAAGTTCAGAGGCACTTTTGTTAGTGGTCATTATAGTGATCATTACCATTCACTTAATGGGAAATATCTTTCGGGTACTTAGTGCTATGGCCCTGAATCGGGTAACTTATGGAACGATTTATTCACTGCGTAACGACTTGTTTGAGGCGTTGATACGGATGGATGTTGGCGTGATCGAGCGCCGCCGTCGGGGTGACTTGATCAGTCGCATTACTTCCGATGTTAACCAAGTGGAACATGTGGTGGAGTCAACGTTGGCCACATTGATTCGTGAGCCTTTTACGATTGCCTTTTTTGTTACCTTGATGGTGTATTACTCGTGGCAACTAACATTGCTAATTTTTGGAGTATTACCACCTACGGCGTGGGCTATTTCGACAGTGACGCGTGCGCTCAGGCGGGATGCATTCCATACGCAGGAACTGATGGCACGCCTTACTTCGACGGTCGAAGAATATCTGGGCGGGTTTCGAGTAGTTAAAGCGTTTGGTGCCGAATCGTATGTACGTCGTTTATTTCAGCGTTTCAATGCAACCTATTGGTACGCGATACGGCGTTTGGCGGATCGCCGGGCATTGGTTTCACCCATTTCCGAAACGGCGGGGGTGCTCACCGTTGGTCTTATCTTGTGGTATGGTGCTCGACAGGTACTGATAGGGCACATGAACGCTAGTGGGTTTTTGGTGTTCATCTTTTTCTTCCAACAAATTATGAAACCTGCGAAAAATCTTTCGGCAGCCTATGGACAGATATTTCGTGGGTTAGCGGCAGTACGCCGGATTTTTGACTTGATGGATCAGCAGCCGCAGGTTACTTCTTCATCGAATGCCCCCTCGGTGCCTCCCCTTCGCCGATGCATTCGCTTTGAGCGGGTGTGGTTTCGATATCCAGAGTCTGGGTGGGTAGTTCGCGATTTTTCATTGGTGATCCCCCAGGGCGGATTTGTGGCAATCGTTGGGCCCTCTGGAGCGGGGAAAACAACCCTGATTGAGTTGTTGTTTCGCTTTTATGACCCACAACGAGGAAGTATCTGGTGGGACGAACACCCATTGACGGAATGGGATCTTAATTCCCTGCGAAGTCGGATGGCATTGGTGACCCAAGACCCCATTTTATTCAACGATACTGTCTTTCACAACATCGCTTTTGGTCTTCCAGGGGCAACCCCTAAAGAAGTCATTCGTGCTGCTCAAGCGGCAAATGCCCATGATTTTATCATGCAACTTCCCCAAGGGTATGATACGCCAGTGGGCGATATGGGCGTGTTGCTATCGGGTGGGCAGCGCCAACGTATCAGCATTGCCCGGGCAGTGCTTCGCAACCCCGATGTGCTGGTGTTGGATGAGGCCACTTCGTCGCTCGATGCGGCGTCTGAACAAGCTGTGCAAACCGCACTCGCTGCATTAATGAAAGGAAGAACATCGATTGTCATTGCTCATCGCTTCAGCACCATTCGCCAAGCGGATCAAATCGTGGTAATTGACCGCGGGCAAATTGTTGAAACCGGAACCCACGACGATCTGATCGATCAAAAAGGTGTTTATGCGCAAATGGTTCGTCTTCAGCACTTGGCTTAGCCTTGGTGCTCCCATTGTGGTTAAAGGGCAGTTTCAAGTGGCCAAGGTGGTAGTGGCCGATCATACTAACCCGATCGTTGTTACGGAACATCCTGCGGCTACTGTCGTTGGCTTAGAGATCATCAGGAAAGGTGGTAACGCGTATGATGCAGCGGTGGCTGTGCATTTTGCGTTGGCAGTGGTGATGCCGCGGGCTGGCAATTTGGGCGGGGGCGGGTTTGCCGTTATTCGGCAAGCAGACGGGACTGCTGCTGCCCTTGATTTTCGTGAGACCGCCCCGATATTAGCCCATGAACAAATGTTTCTAGATTCGGCAGGAGAGGTGATTCCCGACGCCAGCCTTTTCAGTGGGCTGGCAGTGGGTATACCCGGTGCGGTAGCAGGTATGTGGCAGCTCTATCAGCGGGGTGGTCAACTGCCGTGGGAAGACCTCATCGCGCCTGCAATCCGGCTGGCAGATTCCGGGTTCGAACTGACCCCCTATCAGGCCCGCCTTTGGAATCGTTTTCGCGATCACTGGCGTCAACAAAACCCCAACTGTCCTTTCCCTTTTGGCAAACAGTCCTTTCAAGCGGGACAGCGCATTCGACAGCCACGGCTGGCAGCTACCTTACGCCACATTGCCCGCCATAAGGCCGCAGGATTTTACCGAGGAACTATCGCTCGAGCGATAGTTCACACCGTTATTCAAAATGGTGGGATCTTCACCCTCGAAGATCTCCAGCGCTATACGCCGCGCTGGAGCTTGCCATTGGCAGACACAATCGATTCGGTAGTTATCCTTACAATGCCACCACCGTCTGCGGGTGGGATTGCCCTGATTCAGCTGTACCGGATATTGCGACACTACCCTTGGGATCGATGGCGGTGGAATGGATGGCCGGGGATGTGGGTGAGGCTGCAAGCAATGCGCCATGTGTTTGCTGCCCGCCTTCAATATGTGGGCGATCCCCGCGACATTTTGGTACCAGTGCACTATTTGATTTCCGATCGGTTTGCCGATTCGGTCCGTGCCATTATTGATGCATCCTTGCCAATAGCGGCAAATGACCAGATACGGGAAGGTAGCCAAACAACCCACTACTCCATTGTAGACTCGATGGGCAATGCCATTAGTGTTACCACTACGCTTAACAGCAATTTTGGTAGTGGCATATATGTCTGCGAAGCAGGTTTTTTTCTAAACAACGAAATGGATGACTTTTCAGTCCGTCCAGGGTACCTCAACCAGTTCGGGTTGCCCGGATCTTCGGTGAATGTAGTGCGCCCGGGACGACGTCCTGTCAGTTCAATGGCACCGACTATCGTCGTGGTCGATGGCCAATTGCGTTATGTTTTAGGAACGCCGGGTGGAACGACCATTCCTACGACGGTATTTAATGTGCTGGCACACCTCTTATACTATCGTGATAATATGGTAATTGCTGTGGCGGCGCCGCGTCTTCACTATCAGGGTATTCCGAATGTGGTATTTTTCGAAAAAATGCCGTGGACGGTATGGTGGCGGCTTCGTCGCCGTGGTTTAATGGCGCGTAGGCGTTCGCTGGGGCGCATCAGTGCAATTGGCGTATATCCCGATCGTCGGATCGGGGTAGGTGATCCACGCAGCGATAATGCGGCGGGACGGTGATGTAACTTTGAGCTCCGTTTGAAAAACTGTTTTGGATGGGGATTTTGTCTGGGATAGGGAATTATTTTCTGTTGATTCGAGCGGCTTTGGGCCCCTTCGAGAAGCCGCGACTTCTCTATGAACGGGTAATGTTGGAGATGGAAGATATTGGCCTGAATTCTATTCCAATAGTTGCCCTTATTGCTATTTTCACAGGGGCAGTGACTACGGTTCAGACCGCCTATCAGATTGTCAGCAAGCTGATTACGCCAGATGTGATTGGTGCGGTGGTGAGTGATTCGATGATTTTGGAGTTGGCTCCAACCATTTCGTCACTGGTATTGGCGGGACGGGTGGGTTCCAGTATTGCTTCCCAAATAGGGTCAATGCGGGTTACAGAACAAATAGATGCCCTTGATGTAATGGGGGTCAACACGCCCAATTTTCTGGTGTTTCCGAAAATCGTGGCCGGTGTTTTTACGATTCCGCTGTTGATTTTGATGGCAATGGTATTGGGTATTTTTAGTGGAATGCTCGTGGGAGATCTTACGGGAACCGTGAGCCATTTCGATTTTATCGAAGGGGCCCGCAGCTCGTTTCGTCCGTATACGTTCTTTTTTGCCATGATTAAGTCGTTCACGTTTGCATTTTTAATTGTTACCATCAGTGCCTATCAGGGGTATCATGTCAGTGGCGGAGCCCTTGAAGTAGGGCGTGCCAGCACGCGCGCAGTGGTGTTTAGTGCAATTAATATTTTGCTGTTTGATTACATATTGGCACAACTGCTATTGTAATGATTCGGGTCGAAGGGCTTATCAAATCGTTTGACGGACAGGAGGTGCTCAAACGCATCAACGCTACGTTTGAGCGTGGCAAATGTAGCATGGTGTTGGGAGCCAGTGGCAGTGGCAAGACTGTTTTGATGAAATGTATGGTGGGACTCTATGCACCCGATCGGGGACGTATTTATTACGACAATCAAGACTTTTGCGCACTTTCTTTGCTGGGTAAACGAAGAATCCGACGGAAAATCGGAATGTTATTTCAAGGTGCGGCCCTTTTCGATTCCATGACCCTTGCGGAAAACGTGATGTTACCCTTGCGCCTTTATAGCACGATGTCATCTGCCGAAATGAAAGATCGAGTTGATTATTGCCTTGAACGGGTAGGATTGGCAGGAGCACATGCCAAATATCCATCTCAGTTGAGTGGAGGAATGAAAAAACGGGCAGGATTGGCACGTGCCATAGTGTTGAACCCTAGCTATCTTTTTTGTGATGAGCCCAACTCCGGACTCGACCCCCAAACGGCCCTTGTCATTGATCACCTCATTAAAGAACTCACTGAAGACTTTGGTACCGTAACGATCATTAATACCCACGACATGAATTCTGTCTTTGAGATTGGAGATGTCGCTTATTTTTTGCATAAAGGAGTCCTTGCTTGGCAAGGACCAGTATCCGAAATCCTGACTGCCGACGAGCCCACCCTCAAAGATTTCATCTTCGCCGGAACGTTGATGCGTCGGTTTATCAGCCAGTAAGTGCCAACGGAAGGGTAAAAAATCAAAGCATTTACGGAAAAGGGTCTCGGGAGGATAGAGAACATCAGGACAATGGGAAGAAGGGGGCCAATGAAGATATGTTGCCTTGCGATCGTCCTTGCGCTGCAGCTCTTATCACGCTTTGCCTTTGAATATGGGTAGTGGAAGTGATGGCATCGCTTTTATGGCACGAAGCTTGTAAATGGCATGTGATGCATATGTGATGGGCACAATGTGGTTAAGGGGCTGTCTTTAAGGTTGGTGGACGATGACCGTTTCGCCACAGTCCAACCCGATAAGAGAGGATGGAGTCTTTGCGGAGACGTGTTAGGTAAATCCTTGGTAAAGTAAACAAAACCGCCGATTCCCACAGCCGAATGATGGGGATTTCCATACCGTGCAGAGTGTAGGTGGGACCGGGCAGGGTAGCCAACAGCTCGATAATATGTTGGTGATAAGCAGAATCGGTTAGCCCCCAAGCGCAATATTTCCAAAATATGGGATATATCACAATTTCATCGAGACTATCGGATCCCCGTTGCCATATTAAGTAGAGCAAGGGAATATTTTGGTTGCCTAAGCCGGTGTCAGTGAGATAATACCTTCGAAATTTGAAAGGGTCGGGTCGTAGGTAAAATGGTCCAGCCGAATCAACAAGTTCAAATGCCTCCTGTCGGGTCATCCCCAGGTGAAATCCCAGCAAGTCCCATTGCGCAGCAGGGATTTGAGCCCATTGGGCAAAAAAGGAATCGTGACACATTTCAACATGCGAACGCGTAGCCTGCGCTTTTAAGTTGATGGTGATTAGCAGTTCAATAATGATCCCGCCCCCCAGCCACCAGATGTTGTGCATTAATGGGCGTATTCGGATAAGAATTTGATACGCATTAGGCGGATTTCTTCCAGTGTATACAGGTCTTCTCCCAGCGCTTCGAGGGCTTTTTCTGGTGAGTCATCGTCGGCAGTTCGGAAATATTCAAAGATTTCTTCTTGGGCTTCAGGCTCTATGACATTGTCGATGTAATAACTGATGTCAATTTTCCGCTCAGTAACAATTTCTTCGATTTCATCGAGCAGGTCTTCCATGTTCATATGGTGCATGGAGGCGAGGTCTTCAAGGTCGGTTTTGCGGTCGATACTTTGAATGAGTAGGATTTTTTTTCGGGACTTGGGTTTGGGTTTTTTGTGGGCAATTTCAGTGGGTTTTTCAAGGTCATACTCTTCTAGGTATTCGGCGATGAATTGGAGGAACGGTTGACCGTATTTAGCTAATTTTCCACGGCTCACTCCTTGGATTTTGAGGAGCTCTTCGTCGGTGGTAGGGTAGTAAAGCGACATTTCTTCCAGTACGGGGTCTGGGAAAATGACATATGGTGGGACGCCTTTTTGGTGGGCTATTTTTTTACGAAGTGCTTGAAGCATCTTAAACAGGCGTTCGTCGGCAGCACCACCCGACACCACAGGAGAAGCTTCCTCAGGGGATTCCATGTCGCGGTTGATGGCAATCTCCAGTTCCACCGGATGAGTCAGATATTGCCGCGCATTTTCCGTTAGGTGAAGGGTGCCATAGTTTTCGATTTCCTTTTCGAGATATCCGTGCACCAATAGGTAGCGATAGAGCGAATTCCAGAATAGAGGGCCTTGTGCTTTGCCTTTTCCAAAGATGTCGAGCTGGTGGTGCTTGTAATGGGCGATGTCACGGGAAGCACGACCAGATAGGATGTCGACGAAATGTCGGATTCTGAAACGTCCCGGCAGGTCACGCACCAGCCCCAATGCCATTACCACCTCATCCTTGACGCGAACGGTGGGCTTGGGATGTCGGCAATTGTCACATTGTTCATGGCAGTCGGCTTCATCGAATGCTTCCCCAAAATATCGGAGCAAGTACTTACGACGGCAGATGGCGGTTTCGGCGAAGTTGGCCATTTCTTCGAGCATCTGCATTTGGATCTCCCGCTCGGAATACGGCTTGTCGTAGAGAAAGTGCTCGAATTTGTCAACATCTTTGAGGTCATAGAACAGCAAGCAGTGTGAAGGCAAGCCATCGCGGCCAGCCCGTCCGGTTTCTTGATAGTAGCTTTCCAGGCTTTTGGGAATATCGTAGTGGATGATGTATCGGATATCGGGCTTGTCGATGCCCAGACCAAAGGCAATGGTTGCCACCATTACGTTGACCTCCTCCATCAAGAACATGTCCTGATGTTTGTGGCGGTTTTTTTTCATTAAGCCTGCATGGTATGGTAGGGCAGAGATCCCATGGCGGACTAAAATGTCGGCCAGTTCGGTAGTGGTTTTCCGGTTGAGGCAATAAGTAATGCCAGACTGATTGGGACGCTGGCGGATAAATTCTAAGATTTGACGGATGGTGTGCAGCTTGGATACCTTGGGGCGTACTTCGTAATAGAGGTTCGGTCGGTTGAACGAATCGATAAAGATGCGCGCGTTCTTAATTTTAAGGGTTTTGAGGATGTCGTCTTGGACTTTTGGTGTGGCTGAAGCCGTTAGGGCGATGATGGGTACGTTGCCGATGGCGTCCACCATGTTCCGAATATTGCGATATTCAGGACGGAAGTCATGCCCCCATTCCGAGATGCAGTGGGCCTCATCGACCGCCACGAACGAGACTTTGATTTGACGGAGCAATTCAATGGTGGTGTCTTTGGTTAGGGTCTCCGGTGCAAGATAGACCATTTTGGCATTTCCCTGTAGGATGTCGTTTCGGACTACCTCTATTTGCTTCTTGGTCAAGCTCGAATTCAGAAAATGGGCAATGTTTTCTTGCTCACCATAAGATCGGATGTTATCTACCTGGTTTTTCATCAATGCAATCAGCGGTGAAATGATCACCGCGGTACCGGGTGCTACCAGTGCAGGCAATTGATAAGTGAGGCTTTTACCCCCGCCAGTAGGCATGATAACGAAGACATTATGCCCTTCCAACAAAGAAATAATAATATCTTCTTGGCGACCCCGAAACCCAGAAAATCCAAAGTATTCGTGAAGGGCCTTTGCAATGGTCTTTTGAAGATGGTCCCTATCCCCTGCCATGACAGGGCGCAAGACAGGCCTTTTCACTGCTGTACTCATTGCTTAATTCGCCACTTCCCCGATTCGATAATTACAAAGATATAAATACCGCCAAATAAACGTTTGAACCCAACGCTTCGTTCCGAAGAGAAATTTCCGAGTCCCCTTATGGGGGAGAAGAGAAAACGTGCTTTTTCCCCGTTCCATTCGGATGCGCCCTCCCTTCATCCCCAATACCCGTTGCGATTTATTATATCTTTACACCCCCCCAATGTTCGAGTATTAACACGTTCCATGTTTATGCATCCGATGCGCGGTTTTTCGGCATTAGTGGCTTGGTTGCTTGTTATATTCGTTGCTGCTGCCCAGCCTGGTCTCGAGCATGCCAATTGGTATTTTGGTGATCGGGCAGGTATAAGCTTTTTGAGCCGACCACCTGTCCCGCTTATGCAAGGCCAAACCCATATTCATGGATTTGGCAACTACCCTCAACGGGGGGTAAGTAGTGTGAGTGACCGAAACGGTCGCCTGTTATGCTATACAAATGGCGAGCGCCTTTTTAATCGGTTTCATCTGACGGCATCTAATGGGTCGGATATTGGCGGACACGGCTTTGCTACCCAACATCTGATTGTTCCGCAACCGGGCAATCGAAATATCTACTACATATTTACGACCGACAGCTGGATGCGTAATTATGCAAATGGCCTCCGTTATTCTATATATGACGTATGCCAAGACCAGGTGTTGTCTCGCAGCAATCCCCTTTGGAACTCGGCCGCGGAAAACGTAGCCGCCATTCAACACAGTGATGGATCTTCCTATTGGATAGTTACCTATGGCCGAAACTCCGATACGCTTCACGCATATCGCCTCTCCGATTTGGGACTTTCTGCGCCAGTGGTTAGCCTGACTGGACATGTGTTGGCGCCTACGGACTCGCCCGGATATCAAAAAAGCGGGCAGGGAGAACTCAAAATATCACCCAATGGAACATATTTGGCATTAGCCACCACGACATTCCCCGATACCTTGCCGGGAGGACTGATGATTTGCCGATTCGATCGAACTACAGGCCAAGCAACAAACTGTATCACCTTGCCCACAGAAGGCAGCGAATGGAGTGTGGCGTTTTCCCATGATGAATCCAAGCTGTTTGTTAGCCTCCTGACGGGCAAGGTAGTTCGCTATGATTTGCTTCCTTCGCTTAATTTGGCTACTATCCAAGGATCTCGAACCGTGGTGGTCAACACGCCCGGTGGGCCAGTTGGCGGATTGGCTCTGGGACCGGATTCGAATATCTACTTGGCTCGGGGCTTCTTTCTCGGACGCTTTGTTCATAATAATGGCTATGCCTTTGAGGATAGCGTAATCGACTTGCAAGGACGATATGCGGTATATGCTTTACCCAATTTGTTGGCAGGCTTCCGCTATTTTCCCAAGGCATGGATTTTTACTCCATATATTGTGCTGGACGATTCGACGCTGTGTGCGGGAGTTGATTCACTTCACGGATTTTACCCCGATGGGGAAGCCGGTTGGACATATGCGTGGGACTTTGGCGACGGGTCTAAGGTAGACACAACCCTTGCCGACTCCGGAAGTATTCGCCATCTTTACCATCAACCCGGGAAATATATAGTGAAGCTAACCGTTGATGACGGGTGTTTTGTGGAACCTGCAGACTCGGTGGAAGTGATAGTAGTAGGGATCTCCGTTGATTTACCAAATGATACCTTCGTGTGCCTCAACTCGGCCCCCCAACTCGTATTGCAGGTATATGGCAATGACTCACCTGCTTATGTGCAGTGGTTTCTTAACGATTCATTGGCATGTACGCTGTGCGATACATTTACCTTTCAAGTACTGGATAGTGCCAGCGGAGTGGTCCGGCTTGAAGTAGTATCCATGGAAGGGTGTGTTACGACCGATTCGATTCGCTACATTGTTTCCGCACCTCCCGAACCCCGATTTGAAATTCTCAATATTCCTTGCGAGCACGATACGGTATTTTTTCGTAACTATACAGATACTGCAGGTCAGATAGTCTTCTTCGAATGGGATTTTGCAGATACGACCGGTGGGTCTTCCAAAGAGTACTCTTATCATGCCACCTATCGCTATGCATGGGGGGGATACTATTACCCAATGTTGATCGCTATCGACTCTTTTGGCTGCAGAGACACCTTGCGCCAACGAATTCGCGTCAAATTTCGTCCCCGATTTGCCGCAGGTGCTGACATGAAACTATGCAAGGGCCAAGAAGCAGTGCTTGGGTTTGGTGCCGACTCGCTGATAGAGCGATATAGCTTCTTGTGGAGCCCCACGTCTCATCTTTCATGTTATAAATGCCCCCATCCTATTGCTTCTCCCACCGATTCAATGACTTACACGCTCCATGTGGTAGATACCAATGGATGCACCAATACATCCTCCGTGCGCCTACTGATTCCCTACTATCAAGATAAAGTCTGGGCACCTAATGCATTTACACCCCACAATGGTGATCTCAAAAATGACACTTACTTTATCACCGGGACTTGCATCCGTCGGGCAATGTTACGGATTTATAGCCGATGGGGTAATTTGCTGTATGAGACGGATGATCCCCGGAAGCCATGGGATGGTACAATGACGGGACTGGGAACTAAAATCCCGCCGGGAACCTATTTGTACCATCTGGATGTGGTGTTTTATAGCGGAGAAACTGTGAAAATCAAGCGAACCCTTCAAGTTTTGTATGGAAGATAAATATATGCATTATGGCGATTGCTGCTTCGAGTAAACGGGGCTCATGGAGCTCGTCCTTAGGGTTTATATTGGCGGCAGCCGGGTCGGCAGTGGGACTAGGCAATATTTGGCGTTTCCCGTATTTGACGGGTCAGAATGGTGGAGCCGCCTTCGTGCTGATTTACGTGGCTTGTGTGGTGCTGATCGGCATCCCGTTGTTATATAATGAAATGGCGCTGGGGCGCTTTACCCGCCGAGGACCAATCGGGGCATTCCATACGGTACGGCCAAATTCGTGGTGGCAGTGGGTCCCTTGGCTGTCGGTGATTTCTTGTTTTGTGGTATTGAGCTATTATAGTGTGATTGCCGGATGGACAGTTGGATATATCGCTAAAATCTTGATCGGAGATCATACCCCCTTTGGTGACTTTGTGAAAAATCCAGCGGTAGTGCTGAGTGCAATGGGAATATTTATTTTACTCACTATTTACATCGTGCAAGGGGGAGTGGAAAAAGGTATTGAGAAATGGTCCAAGATTTTGATGCCGATCCTGTTCTTGCTGCTGATTGTAATTACCCTGCGCAGCGTTACCCTTGATGGTGCTGAAAAAGGGCTGGAGTTTTACTTGGTTCCCGATTTTTCCAAGCTCACGTTTGATACGTGGCTAGTGGCCTTAGGCCAAGCATTCTTTTCAATGAGTGTGGGATGGGGAATTATGATTGCCTATGCGTCTTACATCCCGAAAGATGCGAATATGGTTTCCAGTGGGTTGTGGGTTGCCATCGCAGATACGTTGGTGGCATTGATAGGGGGACTGATGATTTTCCCCGCGGTGTTTGCATTTGGTAAAGAACCCGCAGCAGGGGCTACCCTCGTATTTAATGTGTTGCCAGATATTTTTGAGAAAATGCCCTTAGGGAATATCTTAGGGGCACTGTTTTTTGTGTTGTTAGTGGTGGCAGCATTGACCTCATCGATTTCGATGTTGGAAGTAGCCGCCGGCTATTTTGTAGATGAAAAAGGATGGCATCGAAAATTTGCTGTGTGGATAGTTGGACTGGCAGCATTTGTGGTAGGAATCCCCTCGGCATTGTCATTTGGAGCAGTGGAATGGCTGACTTCACTCCAACTATTTGGGAAAACGGGATTCCTTGAAATCGTTGATCATATCTTCGGTAATTTCGTGATTATCTTTTTTGCACTGTTGACAACTGTTTTTGTGGGATGGGTCTGGGGACATCGCACAGCGATCCGGGAGCTGGCTCAAGGAGCAGCCGGATTCGCTCGCCCGTTGGCAATAGGGGTCACTCCCGGAAGTGTGTGGGCCTTTTTTGTGCGGTTTGTAGCGCCTATCGTCATCTTTTTGATGCTCTATTTCCAGGTGTCGGAGTAAGGGGGTCGTGTGGCGTCTCACCAAAGAATGGCTCCGCTTCCTTATTGGAGATTGGTTTCAGATTCACCGAAACGAACGCGACGGATACATTGCATGGGCCGTTGCTTTGCTCGCTGTGATCATTGCCGTCAATTGGGCACTTCCTTATTGTCAGCATCCCCGTATTCCTCAGGTTGATTCTGTGCGCTTGGAACGTGCCTATCAACGCCTCCGTGAGCAAACGCAAATTCGCATCATTCATCCGTTCGATCCCAATCGAGTAAATGCAGACTGGCTGGTGCTGATGAACATTCATCCCCCATTGGCTCGACGATGGGAAAATTTCCTCAAAAAAGGAGGGCGATTCCGACGACCAGAAGACTTATTGCGCCTCTATGGGATGGATTCTGCCACTTGGAAAGCGCTTCTCCCAGCCCTGATTTTCACTGCACCTGCTTCGACACCTAAGTCAGTACTTGATCGCCCGACTTCGGTCAAACCATCTTTGCCACAACAGGATCTCAACCAGGCACCTGACTCAATGTTGGCACAAGTGGTACCCCCCTGGTTGGCACGTCGGATTATCAAATATCGTAGCCTTTTGGGCGGGTTTGTCCGTTGGAAACAATTGGAAGAAGTGTACGGAATGCATGCCCGATACTTGCAGCGCTTGCAGCGTCGATTTTACCTTCCGGATACGCCCCTTCGCTGGATACGAATTAATCGGGACTCCTACTACCGACTTCGACGGCATCCTTATATTACCGATTCGATGGCCCATGCCCTCGCTCAACGGCGGCGTTGGAAGGGAGCTTTCGACGCTGTTGAACAGTTACATGAGATATGGGACTCCTCCGTAATTCGACGCCTTTATCCTTACCTGCGCATGGAATAGTAGCTTTGCCCTGTTGTTGATAATTTTCTTGGCAATGTATTTTGAGCCTACCGAGAATCAGCAGATGATCACCGAAATGGTGGATGCTTTTGCCCGCCGTCATATTCTTCCCCATCGGGAAGAATGGGATGAAACCCAATATTTCCCGCGTGAGGTATTTGCACAATTGGGAGAACTGGGACTGATGGGAATTTTTGTTAACCCGCAATATGGAGGAGCAGGCATGACCTATCAAGAGTACGTTACTGCAATCAAAGAAATTAGCAAACATGACCCTTCTGTGGGGCTTTCTTTGGCCGCTCACAACTCCCTTTGCGTTGGGCATATCTACTATTATGGGACTGAGGAGCAAAAACAGAAGTATCTTCCGAAACTAACTTCTGGCGAACATTTGGGAGCATGGGGCCTTACAGAACCCAATACGGGATCGGATGCAGGGAGTATGGAAACAGTCGCCAGAAAAGAAGGCGATGAATGGGTAATTTCGGGAACGAAAAATTTCATCACCCATGGCATCAGTGCAGATGTGTACGTGATTATGGCCCGCACGGGAGAAAAAAACACCCGAAACAATGCCACCGCCTTTATCATTGAAAAGGGGACGCCCGGTATTCGTGGGGGAAAAAAAGAGAACAAACTGGGTATGCGGGCTTCTGAGACCGCAGAAGTTATTCTCGAGGAATGTCGGGTCCCCGATGCCAATGTGATTGGTAATGTCGGGGAAGGATTCAAACAAGCATT
>CAYVLB010000017.1:0-6136 GCA_964452325.1 uncultured Sphingobacteriales bacterium
GACATGGCCGAACCCCCACCTCGATCGATACCCTTGGTCCCCTGCTCGAAGATTTTTATGAGGTACGATACGCCTCGTCCTATTGGAACAAAGCCGCTCGCATGGCCCATATGATAGCCACCATCCTTTGGTGGGGACCCCGGTCTGATGTGATGTTGATTGCCACTTATAGCACCGCTAGCTTCTACTACGCTTGGTTGTGTGCCCAGTTGGCCCGACTGTTGGGTATCCCCTACATACCCATTTTACACGGGGGAGATCTTCCCAATCGACTCCGTAGAAGCCCCCGATTCGCCCATATGCTTTTTTCCCATGCTGCGATTAATGTGGCTCCGTCACCATATAACCATTACCATTTTCAACAAGCTGGATTTCGATCGGTGGTTATTCCCAATATGATTAATATTTCCCAGTATCCCTTTCGTCAACGTAGCCAAACCCGTCCCCGCTTGTTGTGGGTGCGTTCGCTTGACAGGGTGTATAATCCCCTCATGGCAGGGAAGGTGTTAGCACAACTTAAACAGCGATATGCGGACGCCTGCCTTACCATGGTAGGTCCTGACAAAGGGGCCAAAGAAGCAGTCCTTCGATTGGCCCGGCAGCTAGGGGTGGAAAATGCAATTACCCTGACAGGACAACTGACCAAAGCAGAGTGGACCGTCCTAGCTTCCAGCTATGATATATTTATCAACACCACCCTTAAAGATAACACGCCCGTAAGTGTTCTTGAAGCTATGGCTTTGGGATTGCCTGTGGTGTCTACCAACGTCGGAGGAATCCCATTTCTTTTGTCTGATGAACAAAACGCCCTTTTAGTTCCTCCCGATGACCCCGAGGCTATGGTTAGGGCGGTCAATCGTTTGTTGGAAGAGGCCGATCTGGTACGCCGAATAACGCGAGCAGCACGGCAAATGGTTGAACAATTCGACGAAAGGATTATCATCCGGCAATGGCGAGATATTATCAATGCAGTGGTGGAATCAAAAGGAAAAAATTTAACTTTGCACTCCTTGGGGAAGATTAATTGACCAATAGCTATGAAAAAAGACATTCATCCTGATAATTATCGTTTGGTAGTGTTTAAGGATATGTCGAGCGGGGTTGCCTTCCTGACCCGATCGACGGTAAATACTAAAGAGACAATTACGTGGGAGGACGGCAACGAATATCCACTCTACAAGCTTGAAATCAGCGATGCTTCGCATCCGTTTTTTACGGGTAAGAAAGTATTTGTGGATAGTGCAGGGCAGGTCGATAAATTTATGCGTCGTTACGGTAGGAAATAGTAGTAGGGTCATTACCTGGATGCCTAGCAATCTGAATGTTGAGCGGGATGGAGGTAGGGGCCATAGTGTGGGATGTTGATCCCGCGATTTTTCAAGTCGCGGGGCGTGAGATTCGATGGTATGGTTTACTCTTTGCATTGGCCCTCTATTTCGGATATCGTTTCTTTGAGCGAATTTTCCATGAAGAAAAATTGCCTCTTTCGCTGCTGGATCGGTTAGCGTTGTATCTGGTCATCGGAATCATTGTAGGAGCGCGGTTGGGGCATGTGTTGTTTTATGATTGGCCGTACTACCGTGAGCATCCGGGGGAAATCATTAAAGTGTGGCAAGGCGGCCTAGCTAGCCATGGAGGCGCATTGGGGATCTTGCTGGCATTGGGAATTTTTGTGTGGCGCTATCGTTCTACTTACCCTAGATTATCATGGATATGGCTGTTAGATCGGCTGGTGATCCCCACCGCATTGGGAGGGGCGTTGATCCGGCTGGGTAATCTGATGAATTCGGAAATCATTGGAAAACCAACCAATGTATCCTGGGCATTTATCTTTCGACGGGTGGATAACATACCGCGTCATCCTACCCAACTGTATGAAGCCCTGACCTATCTCGTCATTTTCGGTATTCTTTGGTGGCTTTATCATCGGAAAGGGTGGGGACGTGTATCAGGGAAAATGTTGGGAAGCTTTCTCGTAATGGTCTTTGGGGCGCGCTTTGTCATTGAGTTTTTCAAAGTCCCCCAGGAAGGATTTGTGCATCACCTTCCCATTAACATGGGACAGTTGCTCAGTATTCCCTTTATTTTTGTTGGCCTCTATTTATGGATTCGAAAGTTGCATAGTGTATAGGTGGACGATTACTTGGGGAATACTGATCGTAGGAATGTGGGTGGTCGTGGCGCAACCTTTCCCGCAGGTCGAGCCTTATCTATGGCAAGGAGCTCAAGCAATTGAACAGGGCCATCCCGAAAAGGGTATTCACCTTCTAAATATTAGCCTCAAAATTGACCGAGACAATCCCTACACCTACCTATATCGAGGCCTTGCCTATTATCATCTTCAGAAGTACCGACATGCCGTCCGTGATTTCCGAAAAGCCATCCGACGTGATTCTACGCTTGTCCATGCCTATGCTAATCTGAGTAATGCTTATAACAAACTTGGAAAGCATCGAAAAGCCATTCGCGTTGCTGAACGAGGCCTTCATTTCGATCCACGAATGCCCCATCTCTACAATGCCATTGGGGTAGCCTATTGGAACCAACATTACTATGACCTTGCCCTTCGATATTTCAAAAAATCCGTTGAGGTGGATTCGACCTACAGCATGGGGTATAACAATTTAGCTGCTGCCATATATGCCAATCAAAACATTGCTGCGGCGCATCGGCGCGATGTGCTTCGGGCGATCCGCTATTTTCGTCGCAGCCTCCGGCTGGATCCTCATATGGCACTAGCCCACCGGAATCTCGGTGCGATGTGGCTATCCCTACAACAACCTGCCCAGGCAATCGATCATTTCTATCAAGCCATCCGACTGGATCCGGCAGATGCTGCCTCCCATGCATTGTTGGGACAGGCCCATTACGCCCTTCGTCACTATGGCAATGCCATCGAAGCATGGCAGCATGCCCAATCCCTTGATTCCGACCGCAAAGGGCTGGATATCGACATTGGCAACGCCTTCCTACGATTGCATCATTATGATTCAGCCCAATACTATTATCGACGGGCTATCAAACACGGGAGATATTGGAAAGGGTTGGCTTATTATAATCTCGCATGCCTGGCATCTTTACAGGATAATCTGGCTACCGCTTATCAACGGTTGAAGAAGTCCTATCGTAAAGGATATCTCAAAGACCCTCAGAACTGGGAGTGGATGAAACAAGACCCCGATCTGGAAAATTTCCGGAACAGCAGGTGGTACTTAAAGTTGCTTGAATGGATCAACTGACTCAATCTGCAATTCCTTTACGTCCGTTGGCCGAACGGGTACGTCCGCAAACCCTTGATGAAGTCATTGGACAGCCCGAACTTATTGGCCCTCAAGGGCTGTTACGGCGATGGATCCGTCACAGCACGTTTCCGTCGGTGATCTTTTGGGGACCACCCGGGTGTGGAAAAACTACTGTGGCAGAAATTCTTATGAGATGCCTTCAGCACCCTGCGTTCTCGATGAGTGCAGCCCATACCTCCTCTGTCACCGTAAAGAAGTTAATTGACGAAGCGCGTAAGAAACCTCCATACATTCTTTTTCTCGATGAGATTCACCGCTTTAACAAGGCCCAACAAGATGCTTTGCTGCGAGCCGTCGAAAAAGGGGACCTGATTTTGATCGGCGCTACCACTGAAAACCCTTCCTTCTCAGTGATTCGCCCGTTGTTATCACGTACGCAAGTGGTGATATTTCGTCCTTTGTCGACCGACGACCTGCCCCTCTTATACGAACATGCCCTCCGACGTGATGAATGGCTCCGGCAACGTCAGCTTCATATTGAAGCATGGAAAACACTTCATATGTATACTGGTGGAGATGCCCGACGATTCCTTAATTTGATAGAACTGCTTGCCCAGAGCTATCCCCACAAGCACATCACTGATGAAGTGGTGCATCGCTTTGTACGGAGTCATCCCATGCCTTATGATAGGCAAGGAGATCAACATTATGATCAAATATCGGCCCTCATTAAGTCGATTCGTGGCTCGGACCCCGACGCCGCGCTTTATTGGATGGTACGTATGCTTGAAGCAGGTGAAGACCCTCGATTTATCGCCCGTCGCCTAATTATTGCCGCATCCGAAGACGTAGGAAACGCCCAACCTGCTGCCTTGATGATGGCCAATGCTGCCTTCGATGCTGTCGAGCGCATTGGCATGCCCGAAGCCGCTATTGTCTTGGCGCAGACTGTGGTCTACCTTGCCGCATCGCCTAAAAGTAATACTGCTTACCGCGCCCTTCAAAAAGCCCAAGATTTTGTGCGCCGACAACCTCCATTCCCAGTGCCTTTGCATCTGCGCAATGCCCCCACCCCTCTTATGAAACAGTGGGGATATGGTCAACATTACCATTATCCCCATGATGCTCCCCATCATTTTGTACGACAATCCTATTGGCCAGTGGCCTTATCTAACAGCCCTCCCCAATTTTATGAACCCCATCCCCAGGGACGCGAAAAACAACTTATGGACTATCTGCGCCACTGCTGGCCTTGCAAGTACGATCCTGAAGGGAATAGATAACGTTTACCTAAACGTGCATGAAAAAATCAGTTTTTTGTCGCAATTTTCGCATGGTATCGTATATTTGCCGGGATAAAACAAAAAAATGCTATGAAAAATCACAAAAAATGGACGCTAGGGGTTTCGCTACTCATGCTGTCCGGGGGGGTAGGTGCTCAACAAGTGGCCAAAGGATTGTTGAAGTTATCCAAGGCTGAGTCAGTGGTGCCGATCAAAGCACGGGCTGCCGCCGAAATCCTTCCATGGAGTGCTTACCCGGTGGAAAACATTTCCTCAACCAATCCAGGAGATGTTTTGCAAAAAGGCATTCCGGGAGTGATTTCTTTTTATGAGATTGGAAACACATATTATGATTTCCAGTCGAATTACACGATGCAGACACGTATGATCGATGGGAGTATGGGATTCAGTGCAGCTTGGACGTTTGCTCCCGATGGGACTTCGGGATATCCGCAGCGGGGTACAGGATATAACCATGGAACAGCCTCTAATGGATGGGGAGCAGGACCTGCCCAGCGCATCGAAAGTGCACGGACGGGGTGGCCAGCATTGGGCCGTTACTCGGATGGAACCAATGAATATGACTATGTCATATCACATGTGGGGCTTCATGTGTCGACTCGGCAATTGCATACGGGCCAGTGGTCATATTCGAGTATGAATTCGAAGTATAATTTTCTATATCCTGTAACGGCAGCCAACGATCGCTATATCTACCTTTTTGCGGATGCTGGCTCTGGCATGTCCGTTAATGGAGTTGATCGAGGCAATGTGTTGGCGCGCTTTGCGGTGCCTTCATGGGCTACGGTTGATTCGGGGTCTGCATTGCCCGGGTATGATTCGACAATGTTTGGGTATGGACATGGCGATCGGGCTAACATTGCCGTGCGAGGTAATGTGGTAGCCATCGTTGTGGGAGGTCATACCCAAGATCACATTGTGGCATGGAAATCGACCGACTCAGGTAATACCTTTACTATGTATAAGGTTGATATATGGCCGTCAGCACCCACCCAGAGTGATGGAAATTACCCAGATACCACCTTTGCCTTCTCTAATGATGGCACTGTGGATGTGACGATTGATGAGAATGGCAAAATTCATGTGGTTTGGGGAGGGGCTTTTGCAAGGGATGTTTATTACTCGGCCGATTCTGTCCAAAGCGTATGGTTCCCAACTACAGGTGCTATCGGATACTGGAACGAAGACATGGGAGAAGATGATTCGACAGGTACCCAAAACAATTATCAGATTTTGGGCGCTCTGTACGACCGATATCAGGATGGAAGCATTAACATCAGTGATCTGAATGTGGATTTGGATAACGGGGCACGCTATTGGTATACCGCGCTCGCCACGCGTCCTAATATTGTGGCAGTGAATGGAGGTAAGTTGGTGGTGGTGTATGATGCTCCATTCGATTCGGCTTTCTCTTTAGATGGTCCGAACTATCGGGATATATGGGCATTGTACTATAATGGGAATGCATGGGATACTGTGCCCAAAAACTTAACAGAGGATACCCTCAATGAATGCGTCTTTCCGTATGCGCCCGCCTATGTGGAAAGTGGTGATTCGTTGCGTATTTGGTTCCAACGTGATGAATTCCCA
>CAYVLB010000017.1:6146-21268 GCA_964452325.1 uncultured Sphingobacteriales bacterium
ATGAAAATAAAATTTATTCGATTACGGTAGCCATTTCCAAGATTGCAGATGGTACGATCAAGCCAGAGGGTAATAATTACTATGGAGGAGGTGGCGGTACTGGATTTGCCGATATGAATATGGTGGAAAGTCGGGTATATCCAAATCCGGTAGATGATGTTGCGTGGGTGGTCAGCTCTGACAAAATGCAAGGGCAACGCAACATTACCATTACCAATTCTGTAGGTCAAGTGGTATATCAGTCAGTTGCGTTTGAGCAAAGCATCCGGCTGGATCTGAGCAATCTTCCCGCAGGTGTTTATTCAGTACGTGTGGCTGATGGGAAGCACATATCGGTGAATCAAATCGTGAAGCGTTAATTTTTAGTCAATCTATCCAGCACATTCCGACGCCCTCATGCCATGAATGCGGCATGGGGGCGTCTTTTTTGTTATGGAACTGGACCAATTCCGTAAGAAGTGTTATCTTGCCCTCGAAATAAACAGATGCTTATGCGGTGCGTTGCGTTGTGGATCTTGTTGTGGGTTCTGGTTGGACCGATGAGCGGGCAGGTCAAGGTAGGGGAGGTGTTGTTCCCTCAGCGTGTCAAAGCTTTGAATTGGACTTTTGAATTGCAGGGGGCAGGGGTGCGCGAGAAATTCTGGATCGACTTGTATGCCATTGGTAATTATACCCTGAAGCGTTACCCTTCTGCCGAATCATTGATACAGGCAGACCATCCTATGTTGCTTCGACTCGTGATAGTTTCGTCTTTGATTACAGAGGAACGCATGCGGGAATCGATTATCGAGGGGTTTCAAAAATCCTTGGGAGATGACTATCCCGCTATGCAGCGGCAGGTTGAGCATTTTATTAACTTATTTGCAGGCGACATTCACAAGGGAGAGAAGATTATCTTGGTTTACGATCCAAATCAGGGGACGGTGATCTATCGCAACGGGCAGCAAAAAGGGGTGATTTCTGGATATTCGTTCAAAAAAGCCCTTTGGGGAATATGGTTCGGAGACAATCCGCCCAGTCGCGAACTCAAGGTGGCATTGATGGGACGTTGAGGGGGAGCGATGCTTCCGAGTTAGTTGCTTTTGGGCATTACTTACAGCTCCGTAAACAGGCATCCCCACATACTGTCGATGCCTACCTTCGGGATATACGGCAGTGGATGCAATATTTGGAAGAAACAGGACGTACGTGGACATTGGCAAGTATAGAGGATGTGGAAGATTATATCAATCGGTTGATGGCATGGGGGTTGGGAGAACGTTCCATTCGGCGGCGATTGGCTGCGATGCGTACATTCTACCGATGGATGGTTCGTCAAGGACGATGCCATGATTCTCCCGTGCCTCATCGGATAGGTCCGAAGCACCGAAGTACCCTCCCAACGGTATTGACTGTCGAAGAAGTACAAGCGATGATGGCAGCCATTGACCGAAGTACTCCCGAAGGGGATCGGAACTATACCATTTTGGAGGTGCTTTATAGCTGTGGGTTACGGGTGTCGGAATTGTGTGGTCTCCGGAGGTCAGATCTTTTTTTTCGGGACGGATATATCCGAATTGTTGGAAAGGGGAGAAAAGAGCGGATTGTTCCATTGGGGCATGTGGTTCGGCGTCGCCTTCAGACCTATCTCACTCAGGTAAGGCCCCAATTATGCTCCAATCCCACTTTTGATGAATATGTGTTTGTGAGTCGTCGGGGCCGTCCCCTCACGCGTGTCATGGTTTTTTATGTGGTGAAGTCAGCCGCTCGTCAGGCAGGTATCCCCAAGTCGGTTAGCCCCCATACTTTACGACACACTTTTGCCACGCATTTGTTGGAAGGTGGGGCTGATTTGCGCATTATCCAGGCGTTGCTGGGACATGCATTTCTAACTACTACCGAAGTGTATACGCATGTGAATCGGCAGATGCTCAGAGAAACCCTTGAAGTATATCATCCGTTGGGAAAGTATGCACGCCATGGTCAGTAACCAGTCGATACCCTGGGAAATTTTAGCACATCAGTTACCTCCCTTGGGGCTGTCCAATGATCCGGAAGTTTGCTCTCGATACAGTAGCGATGAAACGGAGGATCTTTGTTTTATTCCCGAAGCGGTAGCATTTCCAACCACCACCGAACATGTGCAATCCATAGCCCGATTTTGCTATCGTTACAATGTTCCCATGACGCCACGGGGGGCTGGTACGGGACTCAGTGGTGGGGCATTGCCGGTGAAAGGTGGATTGGTAGTGTCTTTCGAACGGATGAATCGAATTCTTCAAATCGACCGGGAAAATATGTGGGCGGTGGTGCAGCCGGGTGTGATTACGCAAGTGCTTCAAGAAGCTGTGGCTGCAGAAGGGCTTTTTTATCCGCCCGATCCAGCAAGTCGTGGTTCATGCCATATTGGGGGCAACATTGCGGAAAACAGTGGTGGACCACGGGCCCTCAAATATGGCGTAACAAAAGATTACGTGCTCAACCTTCAAGTGGTCCTCCCTTCTGGTGAGTCGTTCTGGACAGGAGCTCCGACTACTAAAAATGCCACTGGCTATAATCTTACCCAGTTGATAGTGGGAAGTGAAGGAACGCTGGCCTTCGTAACCCAAGCTGTATTACGATTGATTCCACACCCCAACGTTAATTACTTGATGTTAGCAGCCTTTGATTCAGCTGAAGTGGCGGGTCAAGCAGCGTTGTCGTTACGCTTGGGAGGGATTTATCCATCTGCATTGGAACTGATGGAGCGGATGGCCCTTCAATTGGGGGCCGCTTATCTCCAGCGCCCCATGCCAATTGAAAAGGGGCAAGCTTTTCTACTGATTGAAATTGACGGAATGGATACAAATAATGCCTGGCGAAGGGTTGAAAAGGCCTACGAAATATTGGCCCCCACAGCCATCGAAGTGCTAATGGCCGAGTCCGATCGGGAAAAAGAGCAATTGTGGAGCCTTCGTCGGGCCATTGCACACGGTGTAAAGGCACGGTCTACTTACAAAGAGGAAGATACGGTGGTGCCTGTTAAGGAAGTGCCGGCGTTGCTTCGGTATGTCCACCAGATGGAGGCACAGTACGGATTTCGGGCCGTTTGTTATGGGCATGTGGGAGATGGCAACGTCCACGTGAATATCCTTCAGGAAGGGCTGTCTGCACATCAATGGGCGGAGCTACTTCCCAAAGCGATTGATCAATTGTTTCGAGAGGTAGTACGTTTGGGGGGGACGATTTCTGGGGAACATGGAATAGGATATGTGCAGCGTCGTTACATGCCCATTGCTTTTGCACCCCATACCCTTCGATTAATGCAGCGTATTAAGGAGGCTTTTGACCCCAAGGGACTATTAAATCCTGGCAAGATTTTCCCAGAAATCTTGGCTTAATTACCCTAATGTACCTTTGCATATGCCTGGTTGGGGATCGTCAATGGGGCATTCGTAATGCGGATATACTTAGTAGGATTTATGGGTGCAGGAAAAAGTTGGTGGGGTGCGCATATTGCCGAGCAAATGGGATTTCGCTTTGTGGATTTGGATCGAGAGGTTCAGCAAGTAGTGGGAAAGCCCATCTCTCAAATCTTTGAAGAAGAGGGCGAACCAGCATTCCGACGCTACGAACAGCAGGTCCTTCATGCTACGGCATCTGTGGAAGACATTGTGGTGGCTACGGGCGGGGGGACTCCCCTGTTTGATCGTGCCATGGACTGGATGAACCAACATGGGATGACCGTATTTTTGCGGGTACCGGTGCAGGTATTGTATCGCCGCTTACGGGCAGCCTCTCTCCACGATAGGCCTTTACTGACTCCTCCGCTGGGAAAGTCGTTTTACAGTCATCTGCGGGAAATGTTAGTGCAGCGCTTACCGATATACCATCAAGCCCAACTGATTGTGGATGCTGATGCAAACCAACTGCCACATATCATTCAGGTGATCCATGAGGTTCATCGCCAATTATAAAGACAATAGCTTATGAAATGGATCGGACTTGTTTTAGGAGTCATGCTGGCTTATTCTGCATTCGGACGGCAACGCCTCGAGAAAGTCATCGTCTATCCTTCCCAAGCTCAGCTTTGGTATTCTTTGGATACGCAGTTGACGCCCGGTTATCATCGATTGATATTTACTGATTTGCCCCACTCGATTGTATCTTCTTCTATTCGCTGGAGGGCATCTGGATCGATACAACTGCTGGAATGGAAAGTCAATGAGGTACCAACAGACCCTGATGATGTTCCTTCTTTTATCCGCCCGATTTACGATTCAATGCAACAGTACGATTTGCTTGTGGATTCTTTTGAACGGATGGTAAAGCACTATGCTACCCTTCAGCAGCTGCTTCAAGCTAATATGGACGTAAAGGGCAGAGAGGCCTTATTGCCGGAGGATGTGGAAGATATTTACCAGTACGTAGACCGTAAAAATCAATATTTGTTGGCCCGACTGGCGAAATTCAGGAAAAAAGCATCCAGAGCCAATCAGTTTTTTAAATATTGGAAAAACCGTTGGGATAAAGCAAGTAAGCCATATCAGCGGGAAACTGAAGTGGTGCTGAATATACGCGTTACTTCTGCCCGCGAGCGTAAATTTCGGGTGATATTAGACTTTTTGACGAAGAATGCTTCTTGGCATCCGGAATATCGCATCACGGCGTACCCGAAAAAAGGTGTGATGACGTGGATGTTGATGGGTAACATTCACCAGCAAACAGGTAAGGATTGGCATCCCGATACATTGGTGCTCACTAATGCCACTCCCCAACAATATCTTTATGTTCCCCGACTTTCTCCATGGTATTTAGTTGTCCGTGATCTTCAGCAAAAGAATATTGCCATGCGAACATTTGCGGCACCCGAGGTGGCAGCTGACCCGTCCGATGCTTCTTCTCCAAGAAAGGTACAGGAGACACAAGAGGTGCTGTTGCATGAATTTTCGGTGGTCCGCCCTCCGAAAGTCCCTTCGACGGGTGAGGCGATTCCGGTGATGCTACGGCTTTTTTCCCCGAAGGTTTCGTTTGAATACCGCATATATCCATCCCGGAGTTCTTCAGCGATTCTGACGGGATTAGTTGATAATGTGGACCAATATCACTTTATTAAGGCACCTGCCAAAGTGTTTATCAAGGGTCGATATAATGGGCGTACCCAGATCAACCCGTTTTCGCCGGATAATCAACTGGTGGTGTCGATGGGAAGTGATGATAATGTGGTCATTGAAAAGAAGATGATCCGCAAACAACGACGGGGGCCTGGTATCAGTGGGCAATATACTGTGGAGTATCGCTATCAATACATGCTAAGAAATCATTACGGGTGGGATGTGAAAGCCCTTGCCATCGATCAGGTCCCCATTTCACCCGACCGACGGGTTAAGGTAAGCTATCGCACAGATGGGGGAATCGTTGATGATGGGGGACTAATCAAGTGGCCGATGGTGGTTCCGGCACGCGACGCCAAACAGTGGACTTTAGAGATTGATATCTCCTATCCGAAGGAGCTTCAAATTCTCAATCTTCCTTGATGGCAGATGATGCCCTCTCGGTGCTTCGGAAGTATTGGAAATATAACTCTTTCCGACCGGCGCAGCAGGAAATCATCGAAGCGGTTGTTGGGGGCAACGACGTAGTAGCCTTGTTGCCAACCGGTGCTGGGAAATCCATTTGTTATCAAGTTCCTGCTTTAATGATGAAGGGAGTAGCGTTGGTGCTGTCTCCGCTGATTGCTTTGATGCGGGATCAAGTAGCATGGCTTCGTCGCCGGGGGGTGGCCGCTGCTGCCCTTCATTCGGGATTGTCGAAAACTCAACAGGAGGATATCATTCGGCTAACTGAGGAAGGAAACATCCGCCTCTTGTATGTAGCGCCCGAGCGATTGCATTCCTCATCTTTCAGGGAGTGGATTCAACGGCTGAATATTTCGATGGTGGCGATTGATGAGGCCCATTGCATCTCTCATTGGGGGCATGATTTCCGGCCGGCTTATCGGAAGGTGGCGAGATTGCGAGAAATTCACCCCAATGTTCCATGGATTGCCGTGACTGCTACGGCCACCGATCAAACCCTTACGGATATTATCCAAAGCCTTAACCTTCGATCACCTCGGATTTTCCGAGGAAACCCTGACCGGCCTAATCTTGTATGGGGGGTGCGGCAGGTGTCGGCCAAGCATGTGAAGCTGCTGGAGGTCCTTCGAAAGGTAAAGGGACCGTCGATTGTATACCTTCGAAGTCGGAAACTTACCCGTCGGTGGGCAGAGTATCTTCGTCGAGCGGGTATTCCAGCGCATTACTATCATGCGGGGCTTACTGCCGCTGAGCGAAACCGACGCTATCATGATTGGATGCGGGGAACAGTTCGGGTAATGGTTGCTACCACGGCCTTTGGAATGGGTATTGATAAGCCTGACGTGCGGACGGTCATTCATCTTCAACTTCCCGACAGCATTGAAAGTTACGTCCAGGAAGCAGGAAGGGCAGGGCGGGATGGGCAGAGGGCCTATGCGGTCATCATTTATTCCAATCAGGATATTCAGCAGTTGCATCATCAGGTAGCGCGCGATCCACTCACCTACGAAGACCTCCGAATTGTTTACGATCATTTAATGATGAAATTGGGGATTCCTTATGGTCATCAGCCAGACCGACCGTTACCTTTTGATATGATGGAATTGGTCCGTTCGCTGAAGCGCTACTCCCCACGCCAACTGCTCGATGCTTTGATGTTTATGGAAGAACTCGAATTGCTGATTTATCAGGGGAACTTGGCGCTACCTCATCGAATCCGTCGGAAAGTTAGTGCCCGAGAATTGTATGATTACCAGCTGAAGCATCCCCGATTTGAAGTGTTGCTGGAATATTTCCTGCGCGTACGACCAGTGCCGCCCAAGTGGACATGGATCTCGATAGATCAGATATCCCGCGCAACTCACCTTCGACCCCGTTCCATCCGCTTCCAATTGGAACAACTTAAATCGGAAGGATTAATCGACTTTGAGGCAACCGACTATACCGATTGGATTTTTTTCTTGTCGCCCCGTTTACCTCCCGAACACTTCCCTGTTCGGCCAGATATTGAAAAATTATTAGATCACCGGAGGGATATTAAGTTCGAAAAAGCCAATCAGTTGGTGAACTTCCTAACCGCTCCTTCATGCCGCAATGCTGTGATTCTTCGCTATTTCGGGGAGGAAAAAGTGCCTGACCGGTGTGACCATTGTGATGTGTGTTTGGCAGATTCTTCGTCCCATTCTGCACCCCTAGGGACGATCTTAAAAATGTTGGGCAAAGAATCACTCACTTTTGAACAACTATCAGCTAGGGTGCCCGTCGCAGATGAGGTATTACTCCAAACACTTCGTCGTTTGATTGATGAAAAAAAAATAGCCCAAGAGGAAGGACGATTTTACCGAACGAGTAGTTAGTTCGTAGCTTTGTGGGTGTTGATTGGTTTTTTTCGATGATGCAGCGTCCGTTGCGTATTCTCTACACCATTCCCAACTTTGATACTGCAGGCAGTGGCAAAGCGCTTCTGAATATTGCCCAAAGGCTGGATCGGCAGTACTTCGAGCCTCATATTCTATGTCGTCATGATCGGGGCCGCTTCTTTGAGGTGGTAAGGGCCAGTGGGATCCCTGTTCATTTGTTTGAATATACGGCACCTATGACTCCCCGATGGCAAGGGATTAGGAAAACACGCAAGATTAGCCAATTCTTACGTACACTGAAAGTAGACCTGATCCATTCTTTTCATTATGCGGATGATTATTCCGAGCCGCTGGCATCCCGATGGGCGGGCATCCGATGGGTTTATACTAAAAAGAATATGAGTTGGGGCGCCAATGCCTGGAAAGCACGTTCATGGTTAGCACACGGCATTGCTGCACTGAATACCGACATGATAAATCACTTTTTTAAGGGATGGACAAAAGTGAAGCTCATCCCGAGGGGGGTTGATGTTAATGAGTTTAAGCCAGATATAGGAAAACGAAAGGAATATCGGGAACGCATGCAGATAGCCCCTCATGATCGGGTTATTATTACGGTGGCTAATTTAGTGCCTGTAAAAGGTGTGGAGGTATTGCTAACTGCATTTGAACATGTCGGTGAGATGTTTCCGAATGCGCATTTGTGGATTGTAGGGGATGATTCGACAGAGTATGCCCACATGCTCAAGCAACAGGCCCGCCGAAGCCCTATGAAAAGTCGAATCCACTTTATGGGAAAGGTCATGAATGTAAAAGATTATCTGAATGCAGCTGATATTTATGTTATGCCTACCCTCTCTCGTGGCTGTGGCGAGGGATTCGGGGTGGCTATGCTGGAAGCGATGGCTACGGAAAAGGTGGTAATAGGAAGTGAAGTGTCGGGTATTCGCGATCAGTTGAAAAACTTTTCGGACCATCTTTTTGCCCCTGGAGATTCGAAAGCGTTGGCAGGCCAACTGACACGATGGCTTCAGGCCGATGTGAATGTTCTGGAAAATGTAGGAAAGGCTTTTCGGCAAGAAGTGATTCAACGTTTCTCCATTGAGAAAGAGGTGCGTCATCATCAGATGTTCTACGAGTGGGTGATGAGACGTAGGTGGCGTCTCCGATAAATTGTACGTGGTGATGGATATTCGTGATATTGAATTGATTATCCAACAGCAAATTGAGGATATTCTGAAAGAACAGGGTCAGGAAATAGCTGTGGAGAAGTCGACCGTATTGTATGGGACAGGAGGTGTATTAGATTCTTTGATGCTAATGCGGCTGGTCGTCGAAGTGGAAGAAGCCATTTACGAACAAACGGGCCATCGACTGACATTAACTTCTGCCCAAGCATTTAGCGTGCGGCGTTCCCCTTTTGCATCGGTAGGTGATTTTGCCCGGTTTGTATGGGAATTGTTTAAGGCGATCGAGCATGAATAAGGTCGTTGTTGTAACGGGAGCTAGTGGTGGCATAGGGAAGGCTCTGATTCGTCATTTAAGCGATGCTGGATATCGGGTTGTTGGGCTTTCACGGCGCATTCCAGAACACCCGCCAGCCGACTATCGACATTATGAAGTGGATCTGACCGATGCCCAATCGATTGAAAAAGTGATTATGGAGGTGCGGATGGACTTTCCTGCACTATACGGATTGATTCATAATGCTGGTGTGGCAGTGATGAATCACTTGGTGACATTGCCTGCTGAGGATGTGCAACGGGTTTTTGCGGTCAACGTTTTAGCACCTGTCTACCTGACACGCCATTTGGTACGGCCATTGATGCGCAATGGCCGAGGGCGCATTGTGGCCGTATCATCGGTAGTGGTGCCGTGGGCTTTGGAAGGTGAAAGCATCTATGCGGCATCAAAAGCCGCACTGGAAAAATTTATTCAGACTATTGCCCGAGAATTAGCCCCATTTCACATTACCGCTAATGTCATCGGTTTGCCACCCCTGAAAACGGAGCTCACGCAACGTGTCCCTATCGAAAAAATGGAAGCACTGCTTCAACGGACTGCCATTCGGAGATACCTCCAACCCGAAGAGATTTTTCCCGTGTTGGATATGTTGCTGGATGAGCGGAACGATGCCATTACAGGGCAAAGCATTTATCTTGGAGGACCTTAACCTACCTTGTGGGCGTCACTGGACGCACGCTCAAGGAGTGGCTTTCGTAGGGAACAATGAGCAGATGTCGTATGCCGAGTTTTACAGGCATATCTTGTCGTATCGTCGCCAACTTCGCACGGCCCATTGGCAGCAAATGCGGACCGTCTTTCCGCTAAGGCAGGATGCGAAACATGTGGCCCTTCTTTGGGCGCTTTTGGAAGAAAACAATTCGCCGCTGTTGTATCCACCCGGCGAACCGTTGATCTCGGAAATCATTCGTTCTTTTGAGCCCCATGGCACCACCTACCTTACTGTCGATGGACGTTTGCAGATATTCTCCCATGACACTGGATTGCATCCCGAACCGAACAGGCGCCTTGTCTTCCTTACGGGGGGAACCGGTGGTCGTCCTCGCTTGGCATGTTTTGATCCCCAACCTTTTCTGCAGCAATATGAGCGCCCGTCGAAATATTTGGTAGCCTTACCATTGATGCCGTTTTTTCATTTTGGCGGATTTGATCTATTGATGCGAACACTGGGTCGGCAAGGGACGGTAAAGGTCATACCCCTGGTTTCCGATCGCATTAATAAGGCATTGCTAGATGATCCCGTTCCGCATGTGGTATCGGCAACGCCCACTTTTTGGCATTGGTTGCTCAATAGTGGACTCCAGCCACCATACCATCGGATTCAACGGATTAACCTAGGAGGGGAGGCACCGTGGGATGAGCTGATGGAACGAATCCAGAAGGCTTTCCCCGATGCTGAAATTGTTAACACGTGGGCAGCTACTGAAACTGGACTACTGCGTTCCCATCAGGTACGCATTAAAAATGGTGAGGTATGGGCACGTCCCCAAGCAGGTTTTGTGGGATATTGGCGTCAGCCTTTGGAACTCGATCAGGAAGGCTTCTTTCGGACGGGAGATCGGGGACGAATCGATGAAAGTGGGCATCTGGTATATCAAGGACGCATAGATGATATGATTAAAGTCCAGGGGCATGCGGTGTCGAAGCGTCGAATTGAAGAAGCTATTTTAGCCCATCCATCGGTGGGATGGACAAAAATAGAGACACAAAAGCATCCCCTAATCGGGACTTACCTCCTTGCCAAAGTGGCTCCGATGCCAAAGCAAACTATTGATCGTTCGACATTGGTGAAATTCCTTCGACAGCGGCTTTTTTCCTATGAGATCCCCACCCGAATTGAAATTTATCCTACGCCTCGATTCCGATCCAACCTGAAGCGCTGAAGCTGATGCGTCCCACGATTATTCATTCGATGAAGGAGTATTTACCCCTTACCCATCAATGGATTTATGAGACCATTCAAATCTTGGCGACCAGATTTCGACAAGTGATTCGAACATCCCGATGGATAGAAGGCTCTCCGTTGGTAGCAGGAGTAGAGGTGATTCGAGATCGGCCTACGCTGTGGCGTCGATGGTGGATACGCCACGTGGGGAAAGACTGGTGGGGGCGGTGGCGCCTTCCTACCAACGCGCTCCTTTTTTCGCATTTTGGGCCCCAAGGATATCATGACTTGTCTTTGGGAATCCACCCCCATTGGGTTCGGTTCTACGGATTCGACATATCAGCACTACCTCAACGTCAACCCCAATGGCTTCCCCTTTATGAACAGCTGTTTCAGCAAGCAGATGTGTTGGTTGTCGAAGGCCCATCTATGAAAGTAGCATTAGCAGAGGCAGGAGCCCCTACGCACAAGATTTGTGTGCTTCCCATTGGTATTCGCCCTCCCACTTATCAGATAATTCGAAAGTGGATATCGCCACCGTTGAAGGTGTTGTTGCCCCATGCGATTCGTGAAAAAAAGGGAGTGCTGTATGCCATTCGAGGGTTGGGTATATGGCATCGACGGTTCGGCATTGATCTGGAAATTCATCTGGTTGGTGATCCACCTTCATCATTCGATCGTCCCTATTGGCAGCAGGTGTGTGAAGAAATTAGACGGTGGCAGCTGGAGCGATATTTGATTCATTATGGATTTGTTTCTTTTGAACGGCTCTTGGAGGTTGCCCGGGAATGTCATGTAGCGATCCATGCAAGTTTGACTACCAATGATGGCGATACCGAGGGAGGGTATCCCCATGTGATCCCTACGTTGATGGCTACAGGACTCCCTTTCATTGCATCGCATCATGCTGATATTCCGTTTGTCATTCAAGATGGAAGTGGATGGTTGGTACCCGAGAAAAATGCGGAGGCGGTGGCTGACGCCCTTAACCATGCTATTGGTCCTGGGTTGGAGTTGAGGAGTGAGCAAGCCGCTGTGCGCGCCAAATGGTTCTATTGGGAACGACTGGCCCCCATGTATTGGCAGGCAATGAGTTAGCTAATTCAGGCCACTTACTTTTGCCACAAATAGTCAGTGGCGATGAAACTGAAATTGGATCGGCCCATCGTATTCCTTGATATTGAAGCTACAGGCAAAAATCCCCATCGCGATCGCATTGTGGAGTTGTCGATGATCAAAATTCATCCTTCTGGACGTCGGGAAAGTTACCTCCAGCGATTTAATCCCGAAATGCCGATTGATCCCGAGGCTGCTGCTGTGCACGGCATTACCGATCAAGACGTGCAAGATTGTCCGACTTTGCGCCAAGAGGCCAATGTGATTGCTCAGTTTTTAGAAGGATGTGATCTTGGTGGGTTTAATGCAATCCGATTTGATATCCCAATGTTGCAAAATGAGTTGCGGCGAGTGGGAATGAAGATCAATCTTTTGAAATGTCGCCTGGTCGATGTCCAACGGATTTTTCACATAAAAGAGCCACGCGACCTCACCGCAGCCTATCGGTTTTATTGTAGCAAAGAATTGGCGGATGCTCACTCTGCCGAGGGTGATGTGTTGGCTACTATTGAAGTGCTCGATGCCCAGCTGGAACGATATAAAGACCTGCCCCGTGATGTGGAAGGACTTTATGAATTTATTGGACGCCCTTTTGATGAGATGATCGATGCATCCCGACGCTTCACGGTGCGTCAGGGGCGCGTGATTATTAATTTTGGCAAGTACAAAGGCCGTGCAGCTGAGGAAGTTTTTTATGAAGATCCCGATTTCTACCACTGGATGATGGGAGCCGACTTTCCAGCAGATACCAAAGAGGTGGCAACCCGTCTGTACGAACAGGTGCACAGCAAAAGAAATAGCCATGGTAATACCGTAGGGGATGAATTGGATGATCATCCCTTTGTGGAGGATATGCAACGCCGCGTCGTTGACGTGGAAGGAAAATTCATATATAATGAAGCAGGAGAAATGGTGTTTAATTTTGGGAAATATCGCAACCGTAAAGTAGAAGATGTATTTCGGGACAATCCCAGCTACTATCATTGGATGACGCAACAGGATTTTCATGAAGACACGCTCAGGGTGGCGCGGGAGGTCTATGAAAAAATTCATTCACAAGACGATACGAAAGTTTGATCGGAAAACGATGCTTCTGACGATGACGATTTGTCTTGTTGAAGGGGTTATCTAATGTCAATGATGCGTCCCCGTATTGCTTTTCATACATTGGGATGCAAACTCAATGCAGCTGAGACCGATACCCTAATCCGACAGGGTCGGCAGCAGGGATATTGTATTACCCAATGCCTTAAGGAGGCAGATATTTACGTTATTAACAGCTGTTCAGTTACCGAAGAAGCTGATCGAAAAACGCGGAAATTAATTCGCCGTTTTTTGCGACACAATCCCCAGGGAAGGGTAGCGGTGATTGGATGTTATGCCCAGCTGCAGCCCCATCAGATAGCTTCTGTCCCTGGTGTGACATGGGTAGTAGGGGTTAAAGATAAGTTTCGACTGTATGAGTTAATTCAGCGATCGGAAGGTGTATTCCATGCGCCCATCCGGGAAGTTCGATCGGTCGAACCTGCGTATTCATTGGGAGAGGAACGCACGCGGGCATACCTTAAAATTCAGGAAGGGTGCGATTATGTTTGCGCATTCTGTACAATTCCTCGGGCTCGGGGGCGTAGCCGTAGTGCCATGCCGGAAGCCATCGAGGCAGCAGCCCGAGCAATTGCCCGAAAAGGCATTCGAGAAATTACGATCACCGGTGTTAATATTGGGACGTATCGGGGCCCTCGGGGGGAGTCGTTTCTTGATTTGTTGCAGCGTTTAGACCAAGTAGAAGGCATCGAACGATATCGCATCTCGTCGATTGAACCCAACCTACTTACCGATGATATTATCCGCTTTATGGCCGATTCCCCTCGATTCATGCCGCATTTTCATATTCCTTTACAATCGGGCAGTGATGAAATCCTTCGGGCCATGCGGCGTAAATACGATACTTTACTGTATTCGGAGCGGGTGGCGTCCATCCTTCGCCATCATCCGGATGCGGCTATTGGTGTCGATGTGATTGTTGGCTTCCCCGGTGAAACGAAGCAACATTTTGAGGCTACTTATCATTTTTTATCGTCATTGCCTGTGGCCTATTTGCACGTTTTTCCATACTCGGTGCGTCCTCGAACAGCTGCCGCCCAGATGAAGGGGCATATTTCTGCCAAGGTCAAACATGCACGTGTTCAGGTGTTGCGCACACTCTCGCTTCAAAAGCAGCTGGCTTTTGCGCAGCGATGTTTGGGGACGACCCGTTCTGTATTGGTAGAGCAGACCCCGAATGAGCAGTATTATGAGGGATATACCGACAACTATCTGCGTGTTCGCGTACGTCGTGAAGCCCAAGTACGGGTAGGGAGCATCGTGCCTGTTCGGTTAGAAGCATTAACTTCGGATGGGAAAATCCGGGGGCGGATAATTGGATGAGCGAAAGGGGAGTAGGGGGTGGGATACAGATTTATCTAAACAGGTCCAATTCAGATTGGGGATGCACCATTTGGAATGAGCCTATCCACCAATCGAGGCACTCCCTCACTGGCGGAGGTTTCGTATAGTTGAATATTCTCTCGCCATGGCGACAGTAGCGAAAGGTCTGGAAGTTCCTTGTTGATAATGTATAATGGTGCTTGTCTTGGGATGAGGTCAATTAACAAGTTGGCGGGTGCTACCATTAGGGACGTACCGACAACAATTCCGATATCTGCCGATTGCATAATGGATGCTGCGGCTTCATACATCGGTACTGGTTCACCAAACCATACCACGTGCGGTCGGAGTTGATGGCCATGTTCGCAAGAATCACCCCATCGGATGTCGTTGTATCCAATATCATAGATAAGTGAATTATCTATCGGGCATCTGGCTTTGGTGATTTCGCCATGGAGGTGTAACACATGCGAGGATCCAGCCCGTTCGTGCAGGTCATCGATGTTTTGGGTGACAATAAAAACCTCGTAGTGTTTTTCTAGCGCTACCAATGCACGGTGTGCGGCATTGGGTTGGGCTTGTGCAACTTGTCGGCGCCGTGCGTTGTAGAATGCCAACACATGATGCGGATGGGATTGCCATGCTTCCGGGGTGGCCACGTCTTCAATGCGATGATTCTCCCAAAGCCCTCCAGCATCTCGAAAAGTTGGGATTCCACTTTCTGCGCTGATGCCAGCACCAGTAAATACCACCACTCGTCGACGCAACTTCCCC
>CAYVLB010000018.1:0-14564 GCA_964452325.1 uncultured Sphingobacteriales bacterium
ATTGCATATTCAACGCTTATACGAATGGGGACAGCGTCATTTCGGTGAGAATCGACCCCAGGAATTGCGCGATAAACAACCTGCCCTTCCAGAGGATATCCGATGGCACATGATCGGCCAATTGCAAACCAACAAAGTAAAATACGTGGTGGGGAAAGTGGTACTGATTCAGTCGGTAGATCGTGTCCGCTTAATGGAAACAATTCAACAGCGTGCCCAGCGTCACAAGCAGGTTCAAGATGTATTGATCGAAGTCCATATTGCCCAAGAATCATCAAAGGCTGGGATGATGCCTGAGGAGGCCCTCCGTTTCTTCGAAGTAGGAACATTTCAACGTTTTCCCAACCTTCGATTTAGGGGGCTGATGGGTATTGCCACTCATACAGATGACCTTTCCGTGGTTCGCAAAGAGTTTCGGACATTACGCCGTCTTTTCGAGCAGATCCAACACATCGTTCCCCATGTTGATACCCTTTCCATGGGAATGACCCATGACTACGAGGTGGCTTTGGATGAAGGAACGACAATGATACGCTTGGGTAGCCTGTTGTTTAGCACGCGAAAATGAATACCGAACTGAGCTGGTGGCATCGATGCCAACGTCCGATTTATTACGGGTTGGCATGGTGCTTATCACTGATAATGAAAATGGTAGGATATCGGCGATCAGTGATTGATGCCAACCTGGCTTTAGCGTTTCCCGACATACCGAAACCAAAACGAACCGCCATTCGTCAGGCCTTCTATAGGAATCTGGCGGACGTAATCGTTGAAACGTTTCGGGCGCATTCCCTATCGGAGCATCAACTTCGGCAAGTGGTGAAAGTCATCCCTTCCCCAGCATATCGGCTATTGCAACAAAAAGGTGGTATCATTCTAACTGCCCACTTGGCCAATTGGGAATGGGCAGGACTGCGGGTAGGATTGGATTTGAAAATGCCCCACTATGTGGTATACCTTCCCCTTCGGAATCGGTTGGTAGATCAGCTGATACGAACCATTCGCGAACGATTTGGCAACCAGGCAGTCCCCGTCAAACGCATCACCCGCCGCCTGCTGGAACACCGAGATAGGCCCTTTGTAGCAAGTTTTTTGGCAGATCAAAACCCACCCCCTCCTGACATCCAAGCGTGGTATCCGTTGTTTAAACAGATGGTTCCTATTCACATGGGTGCTGAGCGGTTGGCCCGCCGCCTCAACGTCCCTATTTATTGGGCATATACCCGAAGAATTCAACGAGGAAGCTATGTGGTTGACTTCGAATGCCTGGCAGAATATCCTGCCGATATCGAAGCAGGGGTCATCATGGCGCAATATATTCAGCGCCTTGAAGCAGTTATCCAAGCAATCCCTGAGCAATGGCTGTGGTCGCACCGTAGATGGAAACTGCACCCGCCCACTTGACGTCTCTCGCGGTACAGAATTCCATTCATCACATCTTTTTTTTCACATTCCCGAATTTTGAAGATCAATAACGGGCTGTTGTACCAATGAACAATCCTGTCAAGTTATGGGAACCTGGTCCCGATTTCCGACGCAATGCTCACCTAACTCGGTTTCATCAATGGTTGGAAACGCAAACGGGGAAAACCTTTGCCAACTATCATCAATTATGGCAATGGTCTGTACACCATTATCCCGAATTTTGGCAAGCAGTCTGGAAATACTTTGATATACGCACAACAGCACCCTATGAAACCATCCGAACGTCAGATCGGATGCCGGGTGTGCGATGGTTTACTGGTGCCCGCCTTAACTTTTCCGAACATCTATTACGAGCCGGAGACGATAACGACCTGGCCATCATTTTTGGCAATGAGCGCGGAGAACGCATCCGAATAACCCGTGGTGAATTGCGACGAAGGGTTGCTGCTTTCGCTGCATACCTCCGATCGTTAGGTGTGACTAAGGGAGATCGGGTAGTTGCCTATCTTCCTAACGTACCAGAAGCGACTATTGCTATGCTGGCAACCGCTGCCATCGGTGCAGTGTGGTCCAGTTGCTCTCCCGATTTTGGGGTCGGGTCGGTCGTAGATCGCTTCGTGCAAATCCAGCCCAAAGTATTGATTACCACCGATGGATACACCTACGGCGGTAAGCCGTTCGACCGACAGCCCATAGTCCGTCAAATTATCAACCACCTGCCTTCACTTCAACGGGTGATAATACTACCCTATCTTACCGGGGATGCCAAAGTGCTTACCTCATTGCCAAATATTGAGCAATGGGACAATGCCATTAGACAACACCTCAATGCCGAACTCACCTTTACTCCTGTTGAATTCAACGAGCCACTTTGGGTGCTATTCTCATCGGGCACCACCGGGATTCCGAAAGCCATAACTCATTCCCAAGGGGGTATCTTGCTCGAACTGATCAAGTATCATGCATTTCACAACGATACCCATCCCGGCGAGCACTACTTTTGGTATACTACCACTGGTTGGATGATGTGGAATTTTTTACACGGTGCCCTGTTTTTTAATGCTCCCATTGTCCTATACGACGGAAGCCCTGGATATCCAGACCTTAACGTGTTATGGCAATGGGCCGAAGAAGTGTCCATTACCCACTTTGGAACCAGTGCTCCATTCTTGGTGGCGTGCATGAAAAAAAGAATCACACCATGGAAGGGGTTCAACCTGCGGACCATACGATCCATTGGATCGACGGGGGCCCCCCTACCCCCAGAGGCCTTTCGATATGTCTATGAACACATTCATCCTGACGTGTGGCTTTGTTCGATGTCGGGAGGTACGGATGTCTGTACCGCCTTTGTAGGAGGCAATCCATGGATGCCAGTCTACGAGGGAGAAATTCAGTGTCGGGCATTGGGAAGCGCGGTATATGCCTTCGACGAAACAGGGAAACCGATATACGACCAATTGGGCGAAATGGTAATTACCCGCCCCATGCCCAGCATGCCCATATATTTTTGGAATGATCCCAACATGCAACGTTACCGAGCCAGCTATTTTGAAGCGTATCCCCATGTATGGCGCCATGGAGACTGGATTAAAATAGTTTCTAAACGATACTCACTCATCATATACGGCCGTTCCGATGCCACATTAAACCGACAGGGCATTCGCATCGGTACCGCCGAAATATATCGAGCAGTCGACACCATCCCTGAAGTGAAAGACTCGCTAATAATTAATTTGGAACTACCAAATGGCGAACATTACATGCCATTGTTCGTGGTGATGCAAGAAGGCCATACCTTAACCGACGAAATCCAGCAACGTATCAAGAGTGCCTTACGCACCCAATATTCCCCACGCCACGTACCCGACGAAATCATCGAAGTCCCGGATATACCCTATACCATCAGCGGCAAAAAATTGGAAGCACCCGTCAAGAAAATCATGCTGGGCATTGCTCCCCACAAAGCTGCCAGTAAAGACGCCTTACGTAATCCAGAAGCTTGGGACTACTTTCTAACACTGGCTCCTACAATCCGTAAACGTAAAGGATTGGCAAGCTGAACTTCCCGGTACCAATGGAACCATTCGGTTTTCTTAGTAGGTTCTGAAGATACATTCAGATGTGTATTCCCGTTGGTGAATGAATGGTCATTAAAATGGGGTAGATGCAGCCAACCCATCAGTTGTAGAGATGGATGCAGAAGTGTGAACACCTAATAAGTGACGGATCGGAATGCATGGTTGGCTCGTATTTATTAGAATCTAGTAAAAAGTGATGATAAAGCAGTGGGGGGTGTGTAGTTTTGTCCCGTCTTAAAAAAAGCAATACTTGCCATGCAATTGCCTAAGTCCACTTTAATAGTAATGCTAATTGTTACCTTGATCGGAGCGATGATCGGATGTGGAGAATCACAAGAAAAAGTGACGGAAACTATGCCTGAAAAAGTTGAGTCGTCCACGGATAAAACTTCTACCGCTTCGGAAACGGAAGAGATCGACCCGATGAGCCTGACAGGAGTAGGCCCCGTCAGCTCAGTCAACCTCGGAGAAGAAATCGATGAGGAATTAGCTAAACAAGGCGAAGAACTATTCACCTCAAAAGGGTGTAATGCTTGCCATCAAATGGATAAGCGGCTGATTGGCCCGGCACTTGAGGGAATTACCCAGCGGCGCAATCCGGTGTGGATCATGAACATGATTCTCAACCCTGAAGAAATGGTCAAAAACGACCCGTTGGCCAAGCAATTGTTGGCAGAATATGCCGCACCAATGTCTAATCAGCACCTGACGGAAGAAGAAGCGCGTGCCATCCTCGAATACTTTCGTAAGGTAGACACAGAATCGTAATTGCCGTTCCCTTCCCAAAGGAAGCATCTTTACAGGGTACCTTGCCTATGCAAGGTATCATTCTACGTAAGCATTCATTCCGGAGGGGGGTACAACCTTTTACCAACCTCTTAATTTTGTGCTTCCAAGTGCCATTCCATGATCCAAATCAAGGCAATACGTCAAGACCCTGATCGAATCAAAGCGGGCCTTCGACGGCGGGGATACCCCTATGATGAACGCATCGATCAAATATTGGAATTAGACACGCAACGGCGTCGCCTACAGCAAGAGAGGGACCAGTTGCTGAACCGCAACAAACAGTTGGCCTCCCAAGTAGGGCAAGCATTTCAAAGCGGTAATCTGGAAGAGGGGCATCGGTTGCGTGCAGAAGCAGCCCACCTCAAAAGCACCGTTAAATCTATTGAGGCACAGCTAACGGAAATCACCCGATCGTTGGATTTGCTATTGCTAGACCTTCCCAATATTCCCCATGCATCAGTTCCAGATGGAACTTCGGAAACAGATAATGTCATCGTACGGACATATGAAGTTGGCATACGGGCTGCCCGTCCAATTCCCCATTGGGAAGTTGCCGCCCAATTGAACCTTATCGACTTTGAACGAGGTGCCAAGATTACTGGGGCAGGTTTTCCCCTTTACCGAGGAAACGGGGCACGCCTTCAACGTGCTTTGATCAACTTTTTCCTGGCAGAAGCCGTGGCAGCCGGATTTGAAGAGATATGGCCACCTTATTTGGTCAATGAACATTCTGCCCGTGGCACAGGACAACTTCCGGATAAAGATGACCAAATGTATTACGTATGCAAAGACAATCTATATCTCATCCCTACCGCTGAGGTCCCTATCACCAATGTTTACCGTGATGAAATCCTACATTTGAAAGACTTGCCCGTAAAAATGGCAGGATATTCTCCCTGTTTTCGACGGGAAGCTGGATCATACGGCCAAGATGTGCGGGGCCTCAACCGCCTCCACCAATTCGACAAAGTGGAGATTGTGGTATTGAGTCATCCTGCACATTCTTATGAAATCCTGGAAGAGATGGTGGCGCACGGTGAGCGCCTGTTACAAAAGTTAGCACTTCCGTATCGGGTAGTGTCCCTGTGTACGTCTGACCTTAGTATCGCTTCTGCTAAAACGTACGATTTGGAAGTGCTGGCAGCTGGACAGCAGCGATGGCTGGAGGTGAGCTCGATTTCCAACTTTGAAACGTTTCAATCGGCACGTATGCAGCTTCGATTCCGAGACGAAAATGGAAAACTACAACTTGTACACACACTCAATGGGAGTGCATTGGCATTGCCACGCGTTGTGGCTGCCATACTTGAGAATCATTTCGACGGGTTGCGCATCCATCTCCCCGCCGCCCTTCATCCCTACTATGGTGAAGCCTTCATCGAATGACTACAATCCATCGGGAAGGATGGCGTTTTTTGACCAAACTCACCCTGTTGCTCATCCTACTCATTTGGGTGGCAGTCCGATTAGGAGCTGACGTCAACATTGTCTCTGGCATCGCCGCAGTGATCCTGTTGGCGTTCTTGCAATTCTTTCGGCGCCCCAAACGCAAGCCCCCCTATGACAGTCAAACGGTACTTTCCCCTGCCGATGGGCGAGTGGTCGTGTTAGAAGAAGTAGAACTCCCGCCCCCATTAAATCGGTGCATCCAAATTTCAATTTTTATGTCGCCTTTGCGAGTGCACATTAATTGGGTGCCAGTATCGGGTGAGGTCGTCAGTTGTGAATATTATCCAGGCGAATATTTAGTGGCATTTCATCCGAAGGCTTCGGAACGCAACGAAAGGACCTACATCGTCATCCGCACTGAATATGGGCAATATATCGGCATCCGACAAATTGCAGGTATGGTAGCCCGCCGCATCAAATGTTATCTGGAAAAGGGGGACTGGGCTGAACAAGGAGAAGAATTGGGGTTCATTAAATTTGGGTCGCGAGTAGACATATTACTGCCAATCAACGCCCAGGTGCAAGTAGGATTAGATCAGGTTGTAAAAGGATCACGTACAATCTTGGCAGTCTTGCCAATGCCAGAAACATCCCCCAAAGAATGGTGGAAATGGTAAGTATTACCCGTTGGATCCCAAACTCTATCACATTAGCAAGCCTGTTTGTCGGATTTGTGGGTATCATCCACGCCCTTAACGTCAGCTATTATCAGCCACTAAAAACATTTCATCAGGCAGATTTGGTATTTGCTTCGTGGATGGTTGTGGTAGCAGCAATATTGGACTTCATGGATGGCCTGCTAGCACGCTTGTTCAATGCCCAAAGTCCGTTGGGAAAACAGTTGGATGGATTAGCCGATGTGGTATGTTTCGGCGTATTGCCTGCAGTCATACTCCACGTATTGATGTTGGAAGATCCTGACCCACCCGCAATGTACAATTGGTTATTGGGTCGGGTACCCATCCCATCCCTATTTCCGTTTGTAGTGTTGGGAGCAGCGGCAGTACGACTTGGTCGATTCAATATCCACTCCCCCCCCCACCATCACTTCAAGGGATTACCAGTGCCTTTTTCCGCATTCATCGTGGCTTCTATTCCAATGGTAACCACCCATCAACACATTATCGTCTGGAACGGGCAAACCTTCTATCTTGACAGGGCATTATTTCAAGTGGAAGTGTTAATAGGGCTATCGGTAATCTTAGCAATACTAATGTTATCACGTATTCCAATGTTGAGCTTGAAGTGGGACTTGACTCAACGTAAACGCCCGCCGTGGATCATATGGCTATTTGTGATATTGGCCATAGGAATTATTTTGACGGGAGGATACTTGGGGCTATGGGGAGTTATCATTTTATATTTCATTTATTCATTGATCTTTACCTCGAAAGTAAAAAGGCTATGAGCAGATTTATCGTGGAAATCGATATCATGCCCCTACAAGGGCTCCTTGATCCGCAGGGACGTACTGTGGCTCATGCACTCCGAAAGCTGGGATTCGAAGGGGTAGCCTCGGTCCGTGTTGGAAAGCACATTCAAATGATCATCGAATCCGAGTCGGAAACAGAAGCCAAACACCAGGTAGAAGACTCATTAGCAAAGCTATTATACAATCCTGTGGTCGAGCAATATCGTTACGTTATTCGGCACATCGATCCATAAACTTGTTATGCCCTTCATTGCAAGGTCGCCCTTTCACACCTTCTATCGTATCCAAGGGAGCACAGGTCCCCCCCTTATTTTCATCCACGGAGCATGGCTAGACCATCAAATGTGGCGAAAACAACTCGATTTCTTTTCCCGTCAATTTCGGGTCGTTGCCTATGACTTGAAAGGTCACGGACAGCACCTTGACCCACCCCCACACCAATACTCAATTGCTCTTTGGTCGGACGAGCTCACCTACCTGGTCAACGAGCTCTTCCCCGACCAACAGGTGATCATTTGTGGTTTATCGTTGGGCGGAATGATCGCAATTCACTGGGCCCATCATCATCGGGAACGAATAGCAGGCCTCATCGTGGTCGATTCAACCATCGATTTTCGGATGCCATCGGGAAGCCTCCCATTTTACAAGGCTGTACATAGCTTGGTATATTGGGCACTATCGGTACTGCCTTTTGAATGGGTAATCCGTGCTTTTTTTCACGGATTGCATCCTTTGTTGAGTCGGGGACAACGTCCCTCACGGGGTGCATTCATTAAGTATATCGAATCTTGTCTTAGGCGAATGGGTAAGCAGCGCTGGCTGGCAGTGTTCAATGCCGCAAGCACCTACGCGGGGCTTCAGGAATATCAAATTCCATCCCGAACAATATTTATCAAAGGATCTCATGATTTTTGGTTTGTCCGCCGACGAATGCGTCGATGGGCAGAAAAATTAAACATCCCATGCGTAACCATCCCCCGTGCAGCCCACATGCCTAATATTGAAAACACCACCATATTCCATCAAGCACTCACCACTTTCCTAAACCCCATGGCAGGATGAACACTCCCCAACGACTGGCTTCGTTGCACCTTTCCTGGGGGCTATATACCGATCTCTACGAATTAACGATGGCCCAGGGATTCTTTTACCGTGGAATGGCTGAACAACCCGTATCATTTGACTATTTTTTTCGAAAAGTTCCATGCAATGGGGGATATGTGGTTTTTGCTGGGCTGGCAGACTTAGTCGACATCCTAGTAAACATGCGCTTTCAATCCGAAGACCTTGAATTTCTGGAAAGCCAAGGATTTCGCCGTGAATTCCTGGATTACCTCCAAAGATTTCGGTTCAACGGTAGCATATACAGTGTTCGGGAAGGTGAAGTCGTTTTTCCCAATTCACCAGTGATAGTAGCTCGTGGAACCCTCCTGGAAGCCCAGTTGATCGAAACACTTTTATTAAATCTAATTAATTTTCAATCCTTGATCGCTACACGGGCCAGTCGAATAGCCCAAGCAGTAGGATATCAACGACAATTCCTGGACTTTGGATTGCGCCGTGCACAAGGATTAGGTAGTATTCAAGCAGCACGAGCAGCCGTGATCGGAGGAGCTGCCGCCACCTCTAACGTAGCAGCAGGACGTTTATATGGGCTTCGCATCGTCGGAACCATGGCACATTCATGGATTCAAGCACATGAATCCGAACTAGAAGCATTCCGAAATTATTGCCACAACTACCCCGACCATGCTATTTTGCTGGTGGATACTTACGATACCCTTCGTTCAGGGATTCCCAATGCCATTACCGTTGCTCACGAACTCGAACAGCAGGGCCACCGGCTTGTAGGCATCCGCATCGATAGCGGAGACATAGCTTACTTGTCCCGGCAAGCACGCCGAATGCTGGACGAGGCAGGCCTCCATTATGTTAAAATATTTGCCTCTAACCAGTTGGATGAATTGATCATTCGCAGCCTCAACGAACAAAAGGCCCCAATCGACGGGTTCGGTATTGGCACCCGACTGATCACCTCTTACCAATGCCCAGCCCTCGATGGGGTTTACAAGCTGAGCAGCTTCAACAAACAGCCCCGCCTGAAAATATCAGACGACCCCCAAAAAGTTACCTTGCCCGGCCTGAAAAAAATCATCCGATATTACGACGAAAATGGACTATTTTACCGGGACGGCATCCTACTATGGGAAGAAGATCCTTCTCATGTCGAATGGATACGCCACCCTGACCACGACATGCTCCGCACCCGGGTGAAGTCACTTCCCCGAGAATCTCTACTCCATGTTGCTCTCAAGAACGGCATTCCCCAGGCGATCGAATACGACCCATACGCCATCAGTCGCTACCGACAACACCGACTCACCCTTACGCCACCAGAAACACTACGATTCGATAATCCGCACATTTACAAAGTAGGAATCAGTGAAAAATTAGCCCAGCTCCGCCACAACCTCATCCAACAAGCGACCCACCCCAACAAATCCTCCTCCTCCAAATCATCGAAAACGTGAACATGCCAAGTCAGATTGACTTTATTATCAGTAAAACGTAAAAAAAGACCTCAACATGAAAGCTTTGTTTATTGTGGACGTGCAAAACGATTTTTTACCGGGAGGTGCATTAGGCGTACCAAACGGCCATGAAGTCATCGAACCCATCAACCGACTGATTGATCACTTTGATGTCGTTTTAGGATCCAAAGATTGGCATCCGTCCCACACATCCCATTTCAACAAATGGCCGGTACATTGTGTGCGTGGCACGGAAGGGGCCCGCTTCCCTCAAACACTCAATAGGCAGGCTATTGAACAGGTTTTTCTCAAGGGCACTTCAACTGCTGACGATGGCTACTCAGCTTTTGAAGCTACTAATATTGACCTCGAACATTATCTGCACCATCGGGGTATCCAGCAACTCTATATTACCGGACTGGCAACTGACTACTGCGTATTAGCCACTGCCCGCGACGCTGCCCGACTCGGATTTGAAGTATACGTTATCAAAGAAGCCGTGCGGGCTGTCAATCTGAACCCCGATGACGAACAAAAAGCCTTCCAGGCCATGGAAAAAAGTGGCGTTCAACACATATCAATCCATCAAATAATCTAAAAAATAACGGAACGCAAACATGACAAAATCAAACGTATCGCAAATCGAGTTGCCAATTGAAGGAGTTCATCCGGTAGAAATATTAGGTTCAGGACATCGCCTCCTCCGAATTTTCAAAAAGCGATTTCCGGATATCTCCATTAAAGAGCGGGGTGGAACCGTCATTGCCTTGGGGCCATCGGAAGAATTGGAAGAATTTAAACGCCACTGGCAACGAATTGTACACTATATCCAACGCCACGGAGGTATTGACAAACGCCAGCTTCGACAACTATTGAATGTTCCCTTAGAAGAATCTATCACCGAAGGGGAAGAAGTCATCTTGTATGGCACAGATGGCACGCCGATCAAGGCCAAGACGCCGACCCAGAAAAAGATGGTGGAAGCCGTCGATCACAACCGCATCACCTTTGCAATAGGCCCGGCAGGAACAGGGAAAACCTACTTGGCCGTGGTACTGGCAGTTCGGGCCCTGCGAAATCGACGTACCAAACGCATTATCCTCACACGGCCCGCAGTAGAAGCTGGAGAAAAATTGGGATTTTTGCCCGGCGATCTCAAGGAAAAAGTAGATCCCTACCTTCGACCGCTTTATGATGCCCTCCATGACCTCATGCCCCGTCAAACCGTTCGAGACCTGCTGGAAGAGGGCATTATCGAAATAGCTCCCCTTGCCTTTATGCGGGGACGAACCCTTGACAAAGCCTTTGTTATCCTTGATGAAGCCCAAAATGCCAGCTTGACCCAACTCAAAATGTTCCTTACGCGGCTGGGACAACAAGGGCACTTTATCATCACCGGTGATGTAACCCAAATCGACCTTCCACACCCTTCGCGATCGGGACTAACCCAGGCTATCCAAATACTCCGTGATATCGAAGGGGTGGCTGTCGTCGAATTTTCGAAAGAAGACGTCATGCGACATCCGCTCGTAGAAGAAATCATCCATGCTTTCGATCGACACGAACAAGAATCAACCGAATCTACCAAATCCCACACGGATGAAACTGACTGAAATCATATTCCGACCTAACAGACGCATCTATCACCTTGACCTCACACCTGAAGAAATTGCTCCGACCGTTTTCCTTACCGGAGATCCAGAACGCATTGACCAATTCGAACAATTACTCCACAAAGTTGAAATCCGACGACACAACCGAGAATACCGTTCGGTTACAGGTATTCGCAATGGCCATCGGGTTACCTTCCTTTCAACCGGTATTGGCACCGACAATATAGAAATCGCAACCATCGAAATGGATGCATTGGCACGCCAACGCCGTTGTTGGCAAACCTATCAATGGATTCGACTGGGAACTTCTGGTGCCATCCATGCTGACATCCACGTAGGACAATCCGTACTATCAACATATGCCATGGGGCTTGACAACTTACATTGCTTCTATCCGCCCACCCAATACAAAGATGAATGGATCATCGAAAGCCAACTGAAATCCTACTTGACCGAGAAGGGCATCTCATTGTGGCCCTACGTGATCAAAGCATCTCCCACACTTTCTCAACGACTCCGATCCAGCGCCAACATCGAAGGTATCACCGTCTGTGCGCCCGGATTTTTTGCTCCCCAGGGACGCGCCCTTCCCATTAACCACCCTTTTCAAAACTTGCCCGACCAACTAACCAACTTTGAATGCAACGGATTGCGCATCCTCAATTTCGAGATGGAAGTTTCCGCACTTTATTTGATGGCACGCACCTTAGGCCATCACGCCGCAGTGGTAGATATCATTATCGCCAATCGTGCCAACGGCAACACCCTTTTAGATTACCAGCCCTACCTGATGGAAATAGCGGCCCAAATTTTAGATACCCTTGATTGAGTCCCTTACATCCAAAGGCCACCGCAAACACCAATCACCTGACCCGTAATATAAGCTGCCCTATCCGAAATCAAAAATAGCACTACATTTGCCACCTCTTCCGCCTTACCCGGTCGCCCCAGCGGAATTATCTTTTTCCATTGATCCAAAACATCTCCTGATAACTGACCTGTCATCTCTGTCTCAATAAATCCTGGTGCCACTACATTACACCGAATGTTCCGACTTCCCAATTCTTTCGCCACTGACTTTGAAAATCCCACAATCCCCGCCTTCGAAGCCGCATAATTGGCCTGTCCCGCATTGCCCTGCATGCCAACAACACTGCCAACGTTAATGATAGCACCATTGCGTTGACGCAACATCGGGCGAATGACATGTTTTGTCATGTTGAAAACCGACGTAAGGTTATTTTGAAGTACTTCCTCCCACTGGGACGGATTCATCCGCAACAAAAGATTATCACGGGTGATGCCTGCATTGTTAACAAGGGCATCAATGCGCCCCCATGTATCCACAACCCGATCGACCAACGATTGGGCCTGATCATAATCCGACGCATCCGATTGATACGCTTTCACAACTTCACTGCCATAACGACTATTAAGGTCCACAACCAACTGTTCCGCCTCTTCAGCAGACGATCGGTAAGTAAAGGCAATGCGTGCCCCCTCGCCGGCAGCCCGTTCCACAATAGCACGACCGATCCCGCGGCTACCACCCGTAACGATGAGTACCTTGCCATCTAAAAATGCCATGACCTATCCTTTTTGAAGGGCTTTTGCCATTGTCCGGCCCATATCCGCAGGGCTTTCCACCACATGGATTCCACACTGCCGCATGATCTCCATCTTCACGTCAGCTTTATCGAACTTACCACCAATAATGGCTCCCGCATGGCCCATCCGACGTCCGGGAGGAGCTGTACGGCCCGCCACAAATCCTACCACCGGCTTAGTGCCATGAGCTCGAATCCATTCGGCCGCCTCCACCTCCATCTGCCCGCCAATCTCCCCAATCATCACAATACCCTCTGTGTCGGGATCCTCCATAAACATTTGCACAATTTCCTTCATCGATGTACCAATAATTGGATCCCCCCCAATCCCAACACATGTAGATTGACCCATGCCTTCTCGACCCACCTGAAAAACAGCCTCGTAAGTAAGGGTCCCCGACCTGCTCACAATACCAATCATACCAGGCTTATGAATGAACCCAGGCATAATCCCTACCTTACCAACACCCGGGGTAATTACACCAGGACAGTTTGGACCTATCAGGCGCGTGGAAGTATGCGATAAAAACTCGTTGACTTCCACCATATCCTTCACCGGAATTCCTTCGGTAATTGCTACCACCAGCTGAATGCCCGCATCTGCTGCCTCCATGATCGCATCCGCAGCAAATGGCGGCGGAACGAAAATCACACTAACATTCGCACCGGTAGCCCGAACCGCTTCACCAACTGTGTTGAAAACCGGACGCCCCAAATGGGTCTGCCCCCCTTTCCCGGGTGTCACCCCACCAACCACATTAGTCCCGTATTCAATCATTTGCTGCCCGTGAAAAGTACCCTCCTTGCCAGTGAATCCCTGAATAATGACACGAGAGTGACCATCAATGAGAATTGCCATAACGCTTGCAATACACTACTTGGGTGCGAAAATAGCCTTCCTCTGCTCAACCTCCAAAAATCTAACTTTGCCTTGCCGTTTCCGTTAAAAGGAAACGCCTTTCAATGGTATGCACGAGATCATCGAGCGGTCCTGGATTCCAATTCTCCTGCTTCATATCTTACTGGCAATACTTACTTATTACGTTCCTGCTATCACACAGTTATGGATCATCATCAGCATTGGGATAGGAACAATAATCGTACTCCAAAACAACGATGCCCATCACGAAGCAGGATTCTGGGGAGGCTATCTTGCCCTATGGGATGTACTCCACAGAGCCAACCTTAAACACGGTATTTATCTGCCATGGGAAATTGGAAAGTTCACCATGGCATACTTTATGATCCTGGGACTTCTTGTTATGCCCCATCCCAAGCGACTACTCTTCGTTCCACTCCTTATGGCGTTTCTACTCATGCCAGCTGCTTTCATCAACTATTATCTATATACGTCATTCGATGAATTTCGACAACAAGTGAGTTTCCACTTGGCAGGCCCCCTAACGATGGGATTGGGAATCAGCTACTTTTATCGACGCAACTTTTCATTACCAATGATGAAATCCTTGCTGTTCTGGTTATTACTCCCCATCATCACCCTATGGATCAACATTAACTTGAGAATGCCAGACTTTTCTCAGATAAAATGGGAACTCACGGCAAACTTTGAAGCGAGTGGAGGGTTTGGGCCTAACCAGGTGGCTACCCTATTGGCCTTCGGAGTCCTCATCCTGCTA
>CAYVLB010000018.1:14574-20079 GCA_964452325.1 uncultured Sphingobacteriales bacterium
GCTAATGAGTTATTTTCTTCGCCTACGAATCCTTCGCCTACCTTATGTGGAATTGATATTGATGGGTGGGTTTCTTTTCAATTCATTGCTTACCTTCACCCGCGGAGGGGCCATCATCAATGCCATGCAGACACTGGCAATGTACGTCTCCAGTGTTCGTTCAGGACTGGCACGATTCAAAACCGCCGTCGTTACCACACTGGGAACTGTCATTATTCTGTATGTTGCTACCTCATTGGTCGACGACCTCACTGGCGGACTATTGGAACAGCGATTCCTGCAAGGAATCATGGAATCTCCAGATAACCAATTATCAGAAGAAAAAAAACTGGGACAGCTGACCAGCGGTCGCTACCAGCTACTCATCAGCGATTTAACAATCTTTTATCATAACCTTTTGACAGGAGTCGGACCCGGACTTTCCAAGCGAGTACGCGCGCTTTATTCCACCGACCTCACCGGCCACCTGGCGCACGCCACCGCTCATTCCGAGCCTTCACGCCTACTGGCCGAACATGGCCTAATGGGGCTATCGGTGCTCATTCTACTAATCATCCTCCCATGGCGTTATTACCGTACCCTAACCAACCCCCACAACAAACTCATCTTCATTGGATTTATAATGTTTGCTACCTTCTTTTTCTTTCACTCTGCCATGCGCACGGGTGCCATCGTATTAGGATATGCCCTTGCCTTCATTCGGACCGAGCTACCCAAATTCACCCTCAAAAGACGACGACGAAACGACTAATCCGCACCATTCCTGCTCAGAGTAAGACAAAGGTTAGGCCATATCCGAACCATCTTCCGAAACCCCATCAACCAACCCCGAAGTTATCACCTCCACCGTCTGCGTCGGAAAAGCAAACGACACACCGATTGACTTGGCCATGTCCAATACTTCAGATAGAATCTCATGACGAACCTTCATCTCACGCTCCCAATCATTACCGCCAACCACATACACCACCATCATCACATTTAATGAATAGTCTGCCATTTCCACAAATCGGACTAAGTAAAAGTCCTTTCGCGTATCCGGATGTCGTTCAATGATACCCTTCAAACCTTCCACAAAAAGGGCAATCTTACTGGGAGGCGTATCGTATGTGAGGCCAAAAGTGGCCTTCCAGCGTCGATACCGCCGACGATCCCAATTGGAAATCAAGCTATTGATGAGGGTTCCGTTGGGAACATAAATAACAGAATTATCAAATTTTCGAATTTGGGTTGACCTGAATCCAACCCTTTCCACCACCCCTTCAAAGTCAGGTGTGGCAATCGTCTCACCGATCCGAAAGGGGCGATCCAGGAAAATAATCACCGTTCCTATCACATGCTGTAAAGTCTCTTGGGCAGCCAATGCCACCGCAATCCCCCCAATTGATATGCCCGCCAACAATGTCCATACATCCAACCCCAACCCCTTCAACACAAAGAAAATTCCCGTCAATATAACCACGCCCCTCACCAACTTATCGAAAAGCGGCATCAGCTGATCGTCCATCACGCTGTGACTCTGCCGAACTATTTCCCATAGACGGGCCATTAGCATCTGCACAACCCGATATGCCAATATTGTCCATACAATCGGATATGCTACCTCCAGAAAGCGCAACGTAGCATGAGTAACCGATATGGGTAGTTGAAGCACCGGAAACAACAAGCGCCACAGATAAAGAATAATCAACCAAATCATCACCCCCATAAAGGGCCGGAGATAAGAGCGAGCCACATGAGGCGATAAGTAACGCGCCACCCAATAGCGCAGCAAGCGACCAATTAACAACCGTAACAGACCATACAACAAGAACATACCTCCTACCAATATCCCCAATCCCACCCATTGCCAAACCCAAAGTCCCATCACAACACGCCCTCCCCCGTAAAGGGCAAATCGATCTACCAAACGGTGCGTACCCCACGGAAAGGTTGAACGCATCAATGCCGGTAAAGAAGCTACCGTTTGCCAGGAATATTTCCACACCCCATTATAGCGTACGACATATACATCGGGTAGCTCCTTAAATAGCACATACATCGGACGACCAGTGGTGCTATCCCGATAATCAGGGTCATCAGGCAACCGGCTAAGATCAACATACAATCCACGGGCATCAAGAATCTGCTTCAACTGAACAGCCAGCCGAACCGCCGAATCAACATTACGAACAGGAAAAGCCTTACCCGACAACTCGGGTACATACGATCCCGGCTGAAGATAGTAAAGATGCGTCCGAACCGTATGATAGGGCGACGCAAGGCTAAATAAAGAAGTATCTACTGAATATCCCGTCACCCCAAACGAAAGCAGGATCCCTCCAAATAACAATATCCTACAATTAGGGAATGGCATCCTGTATGGCTTTTTTCAAAACTGTATCCTGTTTTTGTTCTGCGATCTGTCGAAAGATACGCAGCGCATTTCGGCTCTCATCCAGATCCTGCTTGGCCCATGATTGCCGTTTTTCCGGAAGCGACTCAAAGTACCGAACATTCTCTTTGAATGAACGAATCGCAGAAAGCGCTACTTTGCGGGCATATACCGTATCACCGACATCATAAAGCCCTTCTACCCACGATACCAATGACAAACTAGGCTGCATGTAAGGCAGCCTTCTATCCAGCACAATATGTGCAAGTTCCCGAAATTCCCGTGTCTTCTTTTCCTTCAAATAGGCTATCGCCGTCCGTAAATACACACTTTGGAGCCTTTGAATATGGCGCCGCAAAACCTCATCATACCATATGGAGCTATCTATCCCCACCTTTCCCCAACGAAACCCCTGAGCCAGCAAACGATAGCCATCTTCCAGGTCCACCCAACCAGGGTATGGATCTCCTTGCCTATCCGGAACGGGCGTAATGGTAAACACCAACCCACGCTGCCGCACATAATTCTGAAGCCCCATCAACACATGTCCACTGAAAATAACCACCGAAATAGGGCGCTCCCATAAATTAGAAGCAATGATATCCAGCATCATCAATGCATTCGGTGGCAACTGCCGATGACCAATGGAAAAATAGACGGTATCAACAGCATACCCCAATTCATGCGGGCGAATGAGTCCACTACGTATAGCCGCCTGTTTATCAACTGGCAAAAAGAAACGCCGCGTCGGATAAAACGGAATCATCTTGCCATCCATGCCACGCAACTTTGTCCGGGGATCATCACTGGCCATCATTTGAATCACCCTCCGAATGTCCATTGGGCGATCCCCTCCCCTGACCGGACGATACACCGCACTTACATACTCCTCCTTCCGAAGTGTTTCCTCCGGAAACGTAAACCGAATGGCGTCGCCTCCATGTGCATCTTTCTTCAGCCGCAACACATACCACGACGAACTCAATAGCTGATAGTTAACCACCCGCACGTCCGTTCGAATCCCCTCCACCTCCTGAAGATACCACACCGGATAAGTAGAGTTGTCGCCATTGACAATCAGGATAGCATTCGAATCACACGACATCAGAATATTATAGGCTAAATCCCGAACTAGGTAACGTCCCGATCGATCATGGTCATCCCATTCATGTGATGCAGTCCACCATGGAAGTGCAATCGTCACCCCTGCCAAAATAAGTCTGGATACATGAACATTTCTCAAATACCGCCGCAACAGCTCAAACAAATATTGGGCCCCAAACCCCAACCACATAGCAAATCCATAAAATGCACCAACCAACGTGTAATCACGCTCACGGGGCTCATTGGGCGGATTATTTAGGTAAATGATTAAAGCAATTCCCGTCATAAAGAAAAAAGCAAATACATACCAGAAACCAACCCGATCCCTTTGATATTGATACCACATGCCCAACAGAGCCAACAGGAAAGGAAACCCTAAAAGCGGATTATAAGCTCGATTGGCTTTCATCCATGAAGGCCATAGCCGATAGTCTCCTACCCGTGCCCGATCCAGCAGATTGATTCCTGTTATCCAGTTGCCCCGATGCGGCTCTCCTCTTCCACCCAAGTCATTCTGCCGCCCCACAAAGTTCCAAGCATGATATCGCCATCCCATATGGCCCAATTGATAGATGAAAAAAAAGCGAATGTTGTCAACCCAACTCGGGCTTTGTGGTACTTCTATTCCGAGCCACTTCCGATAGGCTCCTATCCGATCGTTACGTCGATCCCCCAAACGAGGAAACCACATCAGATCCGTCGATCGATAACGGGGTTCCCATTTATATCCTACCTGAACATAGCGTCCATCCAATGGAACATAGCGTGGTTCACCTTGAACATATCCTAAGGAACGAGCAGTATATGAAGGGCCCCGCAGCAACGGTCGATCACCATACTGTTCACGGTTCAAATAAGCACGCAATGAAAAAATATCTTCCGGACTATTCATGTCAATCGGGGGGTCTGCCATCGAACGAATCACCACCATTGCATACGAGGTTACCCCCAACAAACTCATCAAATAGGACCACACCAGCACCCTCCATACCGGACGATGCTTCCGATGGTGAAAATACCACGCTATCCCAACCCAACTCCCTATCCACATACCCAAAAAGATCAAAACACCGCTCCAATAAGGCATTCCAAATTGATTGACCGCAATTAAATCTGCCCGGGAAGCCATCCAGGGAAGCCACCGAAGATTACCCACATATACCACCACAAAAGCCAATACAGCAACCGCCATCACCTTGACAAAACGCTTCCATGAAAAATCCTCATCTGGCAACGAAAAGTAGTAAACCAACCCAACAATAGGCAATACCACTAACGAGAGTAAATGCACTCCCACCGAAATACCCATCAGGTACCCTAAGAAAACCAAATAGCGTAAATTCCCTCGATCCTGACGATGCCGCGCCCACCACAGCATCACCCAAAAACTCAACGCCATCAAAAAAGTCGACAAAGCATAAACCTCCGTTTCTACCGCCGAAAACCAGATCGTATCAGTAAATGTAAAAAGTAACGCAGCAAGGGCCGCACCCAAAATCTTAGCCCATTCATCAAGCGACCTACCCAACCGATCCAACAAAAACAGCGTGATCCAATAAAGAAGAAAAATCGTCAATGCAGAAAAAAGGGCCGACTGAAAGTTGGTCCACAAAGGGACCTGATCCGCAGACGAAGCCAATAACGTAAAAAGTCGATTCAACATTAGGAAAAACGGTGCCCCCGGCGGATGAACAACCTGCAACTTATAAGATGCGGAAATAAATTCCCCACAGTCCCACAAACTAACGGTCGGCTCTCGCGTAAGGGTATATGTCAAAAGCGCAACCGCCAAAACAACAACAGAAAACAGCCACCGCAGAATGTTGGAATAAAGACGCATAACAACACATCATTAAAGATTGAAAGAACAACTCGCAAAGCTACTTCAAAATACAAAAGAGCCCTGGTGACCTTTCTAATTCACCAGGGCTCCGAAATTCCCGTTGCGAACGTTCCCTCCTACTTCACCACCGAGAAACGAATCAAACGAACTCCACCCATACCCCACACACGCAACACATAACTAC
>CAYVLB010000019.1:0-6739 GCA_964452325.1 uncultured Sphingobacteriales bacterium
ATCGGAGAGTTGGCCTTCTGCTCGCCCAAAGGTAGTAGCGGAAGAGGTGTAAATCAAGGGAATGCCTTGACGGATGCAATGATGCCACACTTTCCGAGAAAACCGGGTGTTCCAATGGTACAACTCGGCATAGGGGCCGCGGCGCTTGCCGCCCAGATGGAAGATGAAAAATACTTGCCGTCCATGGTGCGCTAGCCATCGAATAAACCGGTCCCGATGAACGAGGTCACGAAAACGTAACCTTTGTACCCGCTGCAATTTCCATTGGGGTAAAAAGTCATCAACCAAGACCAGATCGGTATACCCTTCTTGGTTGAGGGCACGAATTAAGTGATGGGCAATAAATCCGGCGCCGCCGGTAATAACAATCACGATGAGAGGATTAGGAGGCCACTACTGGTGGTGTATTACGGATGATTTCTTGAATCACTTCGTCGGTGGAAATATCTTCTGCAATGGCTTTGTAGTTGCGGACGAGTCGGTGCCGCAACACGGGATATGCCACTGCCCGGACATCTTCGTTGTCGGGAGCGTATTTTCCCTGAAGGACTGCATGACATTTGGCACCCAATATGAGAAACTGTGAGGCCCGAGGACCTGCCCCCCACTCTAGATATTCGCGTACGGCGGTAGGAGCATCCGGATTTGCGGGACGGGTGCGTCGGACCAGATCCACAGCGTGGGCGATGACTTGAGGAGGAACGACCACATCCCGAATCAGGCGTTGAGCGTATAGGATCGCCGATGCATCCATGATCGAGTCTAATGACGTGTTTCGATTGATTGTGGTTTGTTCGACAATAGCGATTTCTTCAGCTCGGGATGGATAGTCTAAGATGATGTTGAACATGAATCGGTCGAGCTGGGCTTCGGGTAAAGGATACGTTCCTTCTTGTTCGATGGGGTTTTGAGTTGCCAACACAAAAAAGGGCATGGGTAATGGATGGTCTTGTCCAGCTACCGTGACCTTCTTCTCCTGCATGGCTTCGAGTAGGGCAGCTTGGGTTTTGGGGGGTGTGCGGTTAATTTCATCAGCTAAGATAATGTTGGCGAAGATGGGGCCGTGCACAAACCGCATCCTACGTTGTTGGTCCAGCATTTCAAGGCCAGTGATGTCGGAAGGCATCAGGTCGGGGGTGAATTGAATACGGGAAAAATCTAACTGGAGTACGTCCGCCAATGTACGCACCATTAGGGTTTTGGCCAATCCTGGGACACCTATCAACAGCACGTGCCCACCTGTAAAGACGCCCCACAATAAGGCTTCGATGCTGTCGTGTTGCCCAACAATCATCTTGTGGATTTCGGTGCGCAGCTGTTCGGCAGCTTCCGCCACGTATTGGAGACTGTTGGCATGTTGTTCAAGGTCTTCGCGAGTGATCATGCGATCCATATTTTTCAAGATTTTTACAATAGTTGAAGTAGCTTTTAATCTGGATATGCGTACGTTGTGCTTTATGCTCGATCCATCGTTGGAGGTGGGCTTGTTTTTTAGCGTTCAGGGCCATTTGGGCAATGGTCTCCCAATCCTGTTCAAGATTGGCAGGGTGGGGAGGAACCCTTGTAATCAGCTGGACGATTCGATATTGTTCATCAAATTGGGTTGGGTGGTAGGGGTGAGGGATGCTGATTTGGCCAGGCTCGAGCGAGTCGATTATTGCAAAGGTACTTACGTCAAGTTGATCGATATACCACCAGGCATTGCTTGTTTCGGGGTTAATGAGTAAGCCACCGTTGTTGCGGGTATAAATATCATCAGAATATTGTTTGGCGGCTTCCTCGAACGAAATAGTACCTTGGAGGATTTCGTGACGGATGCTATCGAGCCACTGGATAGTTCGACGTCGGGCTATTTCGCTGATGCGGGGACGAATAAGGATGTGTTGGGTGTGTAAGGCGTCTCCACGCCGTCCTTTGAGGCGAATGATATGATAGCCATAGCGGGTTTTAACGACGGGTGAGATACTATCAGTGAGCAATGCTCGGGCGGCATTGGCATAGGCGGGGTCGAGGTCGGAGGCCGGAACGTAGCCCAAGTCGCCCCCTTTGGTGGCACTCGTGATATCGTCTGAATACAGAATAGCCAAGCTTTCAAATGATTCACCTGCCAGGATTCGTTGGCGGATATCCTCAGCTTTGCGGCGGGCACGCGCGTCATCTTCCTGGAGGGGGCGTGGCTTACGTACCAGATGGGCAACTTTTACTTGCATGTTGAAAAAGGGGATACTGTCCGATGGAATGCGTGCAAAGAAATGCTTAACTTCTGAAGGTGTGATGTAGACAGGTTGAAGGATCTTTTGGCGAATCTGCTCCGCCATCATTAGTTCCCGGAGGGGTTTACGCATTTCTTCTTTGATGGCAGGTAGGGGTTTGCCATAAAATGCTTCGAGATTTTCGATGCTTCCGAATTGGCGGATGAAGTATTCCATTCGGCGGTTGATCTCATTAGAAATAGCCTTAGAAGCAATCTGAATGCTGTCTTGTTCGGCCTGAATCACAAGTAGTTTCTGATGAATTAGCCCTTCCAGTGCATAACATTTTTGCTGGGAAGCCAGGACCGAGTCGGCGATGGGAAATGTAGTCATTTCGCGGGCGATGTCTGAATATAGGATGGGATGGCTTCCTACAATAGCTGCAATGCCATCAGTGGGAGGGGCCTGGGCCTTGAGCCCCAAGGCCATAAGTAGCCACATTACCAACGGTAAAGAACGAAAACTACTGTCCATTGACAAAAAGTTTGATGCTGTGTTTGGAAGAAGTTCGTGCTTCTCGTGCGATAGTTTGAAAGGCCATATCGACAGCTTGGTGGAGGCGTTGTTGGCGAATGATGTGTTGAATATGGGGCTTGACGGTTGCCAATGGTGCGATGTCACCGGGATACTTACGGTCGGTGGGATAAAACCAATAAGTATAGGATGGGGTGGTAATCCGGGTGACCGTGCCGATGCGTCGCATTAGCCGATCCCAAGTGTTGGAGGGCACGCCTACAAATCGCTGGACAAAATGATGGGGTGATATCCATTGACCATCCAACCGGCAATCTCCATGGAGGAAGGCACAATATTTGAGCAGTGAGTCGCCAGCAGATGCATTTTTATATTGGGCCAGCCAGTAGGGGACTTTTCGACGAATGCGAGCAGATACTTTCTTGGATGCAAAGACCACATAACGAAGGTGGAGTAGCGTGTCAGAAACCCTAAAAAGTGCTTGGCTCGATTGATAGTATTGTTGAATGGCAGACTCGGAGATATGAGTGTCGATTTGTTGGATGGCACGTAGTCGGGCATAGGTGTAGGCCCATAATTCCCTCCGAAACGCCTCAACGATGGCCTCTAGGCTGTCTTGGGTTATCGTGGGAAGGTGTTGCCGAGCTTCGTGGTATACCAATTGGCGATCAATCCATTGGTCAATGGCATGACGACGCCACATCCGATAAAGCGATGAATCGGGAGTAGGGGGAATCAGCCGTTGAAGTTCCCGATTGGTTAGGACTGCGTCGTCTACGTAGGCCACAACCTCATCGGTAACATTCTCCTGAGTTGTCTTTTGCCATGGGATATCATTGCATCCAATGCTCAACAAACTAAGGAAGCATCCGATGCAGAGATGTTTTGTTAATGACAATCGGATATCGTTTTTTGAGGTGTTCAACCCATTGTTGTTCGAGGGCATCTTGATAGTCGGCGATGACCCGTCCCCGAACGTTTTCGAGCGGCTCCACATTCGGGGGAATAAATTTTTCCACATACACTAAATAGAAAATCCCATTCACTGATACGCGTGCTACGTAGGGAAAAGGTACATCTTCGGGCTTCTGGTTCAATGCTTTTTCGAGGGCAGGGTTTTCTTTCGGGTAGAATTCTCCGGATGAGTAGGTTACCCGTGGCCCGCCGATGGTATTATAGCGGATCATTTGGTCTTGGGTAGGTATTTGCCCGTTACGGAGCTGTTCCTCAATGTCATCACATGCTTTGAGGTTGTGGCATTGGTATACGATTGCTTTCCATTTGCCAGTGTGACGATATCGATCCTTGTGGGCCTGATAGAATGCAACGATTCCGGCTGAATCGGATAATGCCTTTTGCCATACGGAGTCTTGCATGATGTTGAATAAAAGCATGCCTTCGCGATATTCTTGGAGGAGGTAGCGAAAGTCGGGATCGTATTTCATGAGGTACGCGTCGAGGTCGTTGCGAAGGATGGCTTTTATGAAAGCATCGTATTGTTTGTGGAGGTTGACCAACAGGAGTGAGTCATCTTTAAGGTGTATTTTTTGGGTACGCATCCAATCAATGAAATCTTGGATACGGTATACTTTGCCCAGGGCGGTATTGGCAAAGAGGGGTTTGCGAAGGTGGCGTGGTGTACGAAGGCTTCGTTGGGTTTCAAGGATTGTTGTATCTAAGAAGCGGGCTTTCTGCAATATTCGACGAGCACGGGGGTGTTCTCGAAATCCAAGCTGTTGCTTGACTTTGTTAAGGGCTGCTTGTTCTGGAATGATTCGACGTTGGGGATCTTCTAAAACGCGTTGTCGAAGAAACGGCTTGAGGGACTTGTATGGCGGAAGTGGATAGTGGCGGATTCGTTTGATGATATGCCATCCATAGCTTGACTGTACGGGGGGGGATACGGCACCATCCTCTTCGAGGGCAAAGGCAGCATCTTTGACCGATTCGGGCATGAATCTGGAAAAGGAGTTAAAACGGGGTAAACGTCCTCCCCGTGGGGCTGATGAAGGGTCTTCAGAGTAGTGCTGTGCCAACTGCTCAAAGGGTATTTTTTTTCGGATGATGAGTTCGTAAATCGAGTCGGCTCGGGCATGAACCATTTGGATCCCAGCGGTATCGGTGTTGGCTGGAGTACGGAGTAGGATGTGAGCGATTTCAATATCGCCCCGGTAGGGACGCTTGCCGGTAATCTTAATGATGTGGTATCCATACTGTGTTCGGACAGGCATGGAGAGGGAGTCGGGTGAGAGGCGGTAGGCGCCGCTTTCAAAAGGGTATACCATATGGAATGCGGTAAACCACCCAAGGTCTCCTTTGTTGAAAGGGGCTGAGGGATCTTGCGAATAACGAACAGCAGCGGAATCGAATGGAAGGCCAGCAAGGATTTGCTCCCGGATACGAAGGGCTTTTAGGTAGGCGTCAAGGGTGTCTTTGGGGGTTGGATGGGGGGGAAGCGAGATCAAGATATGCGAACCCCGCAGTTCCCATTGAAGGCGATGATAGGCTTCTTGCATTAATGCCTCCAACACCGAATCATCGGAAAAATAGGGTTGTATCAGTTGCTGCCGGTAGTTGTTGATCTCTTTTTCAAACGCCGCTGAGGTATCATAATGGGCATCCAATGCGGCTTTGACTTTGAGTTTAAACTTCTGGTAAAGGTCTAGATACTGCCGAATGCTTTTGGCGGTGTTGTAGTCCGAATCGTGCGCATTGTTTTTGTGGTAGATATATCGAAACTCATCTAGGGGAACAGGCCACCCGCCTACTGTGAATAACACAGACGTATCGAGGGGTTGGGCATTGATGGCCCATGTGCCCATCAGGATACCTGTAATTAAAAGGCTTTGTTTCATGGCGTGCATAATTTGGGGATGCAAAATTGTGATAGTTTAAGGGAATAAGCGCCCATACATTCGGGGAAATGGAATTGTTTCTCGTACATGTGGCAAGTGGCATATCCATGCTACATATCGCTCTAGTCCCAATCCGAAGCCCGAATGAGGAACGCTGCCCAACCTGCGTAGGTCCAGATACCATTGGAATGCTGCTTCGGGTAGGTTTTCTTCACGGATGCGTTGACGAAGGCGTTTTTCGTCAGTCTCGCGTTCGCCTCCACCAATAATTTCGCCGTATCCTTCGGGTGCCAACAGGTCTACTCCTTTCACCAGTTCGGGTCGATCTGGCACTGTTTTCATGTAGAATGCTTTAATGGCCTTGGGCCAGTTATAGACCATTACGGGGCGGTCAAACAGCCGGGTAAGGATTGTTTCGTCGGAGCCGCCAAAGTCATTGCCAAACCGAAAGTTACGGGCGGATTCAATCCAGTCAGGTATATTTTTTCGGCGTTCTCTCAATTGGTGAAGGCGGGCTTTGGATTGGTTGAGTTCGGCAAGGTAGTGGTTGCGTTTTTTCGCTTTCATTGGCTGTCGAAGGAGCGATTCCAGCTCTTCAATTCGAGTTTGTGTCTGGCGAATGGCTATATCGGTTTGTTTCGCCTCTTCGTTCCATGCCTCTACAGCGGAAATTCCATTAACGCGCTCTTCCCCTCGGAGGATACGGACTGCCCGTTCGTATTCAATCCGTTCAAAAGGTTTTTCAACAGCGCGTAATGGGGTGATGTCCCGACCCAATATTTCCAGCTCGGTTTGGCTGTACTTGATCACATGCAGGGTAACTGATCGGATGAAATCCTCGATCAGGTCCATGGTCATCTCAAGGTCGAAAAAGGCCATTTCGGGCTCAACCATCCAGAATTCACTCAAGTGGCGGCGGGTTTTCGATTTTTCTGCTCGAAAAGTGGGACCAAACGTATAGATACGCCCCAGGGCCATGGCCATTGCTTCACCGTACAGTTGGCCCGACTGGGTAAGGTAAGCGGTCGTGTCGTAAAATTGGGTGGCGAAAAGGGTGGTGGTACCTTCACATGCATTACCTGTAAAGATAGGGGCATCTGCTTGTACGAAGTCATGCGATTGGAAGTAATGGTGAATGGCAACAATGATGCGATTTCG
>CAYVLB010000019.1:6749-20021 GCA_964452325.1 uncultured Sphingobacteriales bacterium
ACGGCGCGAGCGCAACCATAGGTGACGTCGGTCCATTAAAAATTCAACGCCATGCTCTTTTTTGGCGATGGGGTAGTCGATGACCTGTTGATATATTTTCAGCTCGTCGACATGTACCTCAACGCCTCCCATTTGTTGAGGGGCCGCGATCACTTTGCCCTTAACATAGATGGAGCTTTCGAGTCCTAAACTACGCCCCTTTTCGAAAGTTTCCTTGCCGACGCGATCCCGTTCCAACACACATTGTACAAATCCTGTGCCGTCTCGTAGTACGATAAATGAGCGCATTTTCGAGTCGCGCCGGTTGGCTACCCATCCCTGGAGTTCTACCACTTCTCCAATGTGGGATGGAAGATGTTTGATGGATACCGATGAATGTGTAAACAGTTTCATCGTTGCTTTGCAAGATTCAAAAGCGGGCAAAGATAGCGGAAAAGGCCCTCAAAGTAGCAGATATTACCCTGTTGGGTACGTCTAACATCCCCATGCCAATGTGAGGGTGCCTACTGCCATTAATATTTTCAGCATGTGTTGGATGGCTTTCCATTGGCGCGGGGAATGGCTGTGATGCCAGATGAAATGGAGGTAAAGTAGCGGGATAAAGATCCCCAACAGGATGCTCATAAACCACAGAAAGTGCTGTTGGCTACTAAACGTCCATTGGAGGAGCCCCAGCAATGTCAGATAGGTCAGTCCGAATAAGCCATGTCCGATGTATCGAGTCCATCGAGGGCTTACCACGGGCATCGTATGAAAATGGGCCTGTCGGTCGCCGTCGGCGTCTTGTTGGTCTTTGACCAGTTCTCGTAGTGCATTGATACTCCACACCACTACCCCATATCGGATGGCGGCTTCACAATCGACCGATTGTGGCCATAGACACCACACCAGCAATGGCAATGTCAGGAGTGAGGCCACCCATAGGTTGCCGATTAGTGGTAATCGTTTGAGGTATCTGGAATAGAGCCATAAGGCAGAGGCGATGATAACATATGTCCATCCCATCAAGGGGCCTTGCTGCCATCCAAGGGCGATGCCTGCGGTAGCTCCTACCATAAATACAAGCCATCCCACTTTGGGCTGAAGATGCCGTTCCAAGATTAACGTGTCGGGGCGGTTAAACCAATCGGCGGTTCGATCGTAATAATCGTTGATTGCATTTCCCGATGCGACCAACAGCATCAGTCCAATGATGCCAGGGATGGCCCAGATGATGTCGAGGCTTGAGAAGCATACGAGGAAGAGCACCTGGACGCCGCCCGTAAATATCACATTCAGGGGGCGCATCAAGCGTACTACATGGACTATATTTTGCTTGGCCACTTTTGCTGGATACGGAGCGTTTTCTCGATGACATCCCGTACTGCGCCTTCTCCGCCCCGAAACGGGCTGACGTAATGGGCGATCGATATGGCATCATGTACGGCATCTGCCGGACAAGTTGCAATTCCTACCGATTCCATCGCTTCGATATCGTTGAGGTCGTCCCCCATGTAGAGTATTTCGTGCAAGCCCAATCCAAAGTAGAGTGCAAACTCTTCCAATGAAGCGATTTTGCGTTGGCTCCGGAAGTAGATATGCTGGACACCCAACCGTTCAAAGCGGGTGCGCATACCTTCTTCCCCGCTACCGCTGATCACACAGACCTTGTAGCGTTCGTCTATGGCTATCCGTATGGCCATGCCGTCGCGGACATTGATGTGTCGGATAAGGGTACCATCTTCAAGCACCAAAAGATTGGCGAGGGCGATGACGCCGTCCATGTCGAATGCAAATGCCCGGATCTGTTTCCATCGGCGAAGCAGCTCGATATCCATCTGCAGGATATTAATTTTTCATCCGTCGGATGATGGTTTCCGGCATCCAACGAAGCACCAGCATGATCCATCGCCAATACCATGGGGTATAGAGGGTAGATTTACGCTTTTCAATGGCATGCGCAATGTCCCGGGCCACTCGTTCGGGAGTAGCCGTAAGGGGGGTTTGGGCAATGGGGAGGTGAGCGGTCATCTTGGTCGCTACCACGCCTGGTTTAATGGTGATTACGTGAATGCCCCGTTCATAAAGGCGCATCCGCAATCCATCTAAGAATCCAGACAACCCACATTTGGCGCTTCCATACCAATAGAGGGTTCCGCGGGGACGATCTCCTGCCACCGAACTAACTCCCGCAATAATCGCCCCCGAGGAAAGATGAGGTACCAGCGCAGCAATTACCGATGCTGCACCATTGTAATTGACTTCCATAATGCGGCGTCGTTCGTCAAGATCATGTTCGGCCTGCTCATTATTTCCTAAATAGCCGGCCATTAGCACGATCACCTGCGGAATAGGGTTGAGCTGTTCAGCAAAGACCGGATGCGTGGTGTAGTCGCATACGTCGAGGGCATGTGTTCGGATTTCAACGTTATACCGAATGCGGAGGTCTTGGACGTCGTCTGCCAGATGATCGGGATGCCGTGCAGTCAGGTGCAGATGAAAACCACGCCTGGCCAGTTCGTGAGCCACTGCCCGCCCAATGTCCGATGTAGCAGCAACGATCAATGCCCATCGTGACCGGTCCATAGTAGCCGGTGGGCTTAATTGGGTGCGGATTCCGATTTGACCACTTCGAAAATTTTCGCTTCGAACACGATCGGACTAAAAGGCGGAATACCAATTATGGGCTGACCAACAGGACCGAAGGCGGTCGTACTGGGCAGAATGAGCGTTGCACTGTCGCCACCACGTAGCGCAGTTATTCCATTCAACAACCCCGGTAAGCCAACGGAGCTCGAATCGATATAAAATCCCAAGGATTGGCCCTGTGCCCACGTATTGGTAAACACCATATCATCTTCCAAAAGGCTTCCTTTCAGGTGAAGTACAACCGAATCTCCAATCGCTATCGGCTGGCCTGTCCCTTTTCGGTGCCATATTACTCGGACTCCACTAGGTGTGGTTTTCGAAGGTAAGTCATAGTATCCTTGATCTTGGATGTATGATTCAATCAATTTATTTTCATCGTATTTTCCAAGCAATTGCACCCGAACAGTGAGGTATTGGGCATTGGAGTCGTATTGTCGGTAGGTCGGGGCTTGCATCGGAATGGAGTCAAGGGGGATTCGTATCTCTATACTGTCAAATTCATGTGCTTGAAGGTACACCTCGTTAATGTCGGGGCCTGCTCCCTTGACCGGCTCTAAAATTGGGATACGTATCGGTTTGGTTTTCCGCGTGCTTGTGATCTGACTATCACGGATCCACAGCTGGTAGTGCATGTTGACGATGTCGCCTACTTGGAGTCGCTCTCCCCGGTTGTCTGCGGAGTAAATCTTGTATTGAATCCCCGAAGGGGATACCTCAAAGTCGTTCCTGATCGATTGCAGTTCATCGCATCCCAATAATAGGAATGCAGCACTGAGGATAGCTATTGTGGTGTGCAAAACAACCTTCATGAATTGGTGGTTTGATGATGAGCAGTATCGTGAATACTTTTCCAAAAGTGCGGCAAAGATGCTTTAACTTGTGCAATTACTTGTTTCAATGGTTGAAATGATCGGGCGCCAGCCGCATGAAAATGTCCTCCCCCCTGAAAATATTCGGATGCCCAACGATTTACCGGATAGGGCCCCCGAGACCGAAAGGATAGTTTAACTTCTTCTGGCGTTTCACGGATCAGTATCGAGATGAAGATGTCTTTCATCTGAAGTGGGAAATTGACCAGTCCTTCCAAGTCGTCTTCGGTGATTTTCCATTGGATAAAATCTTTGTGTGAAACGATCATCAAGGCAATGGGGTAGGGATGAATGATTTCCATTTGTTCGGAAAGGGTATGTCCCCAGAATCGAAGTTGATTTTCAGAAAATCGGTAAAATATGCGTTGAATGATGGTTTCAAGATCGGCGCCATGAGCAATGAGGTCAGCGGTGGTAGTAAATACTTCGGGGGATAATGAGTAATTGAACCGGCCGGTGTCGGTAATGATGCCAGTTAGAAGGCATTGGGCGATGGTGCTGGAAATACGGCGCTGTCCCTTCTGGAAAAGCCGATAAATGAGCAAGGCGGTGGCAGGGGCATGGGGATCCCACCACATGTACTCGGCAGTGATCTTCGGCGACGGGTGGTGATCAATTAGGACGATTGGAGCAGTCGATTGTTGAACAGTTTCGACTAAATGGTCAAGACGACGCAAGTCTCCGAAGTCAACAAATACCAATAGGTCGGCCTTGTCAATGGCTTGTTGGGCAATATCTGGATGTTCGGGAGCTACGATTGCCTGCTCCACCCCCGGCATCCAGTGCAGCATTTTGGGGATGGAGGTTGGGACCACTACGTGAGGGGCTCCCTGTGCTTGTTGTAGGGAATGGAAGATGGCTAATGCCGATCCCAATGCGTCACCATCAGGATGGCGATGGGGCACAATTGTGGGTGATTGAGACGAGTTAAGGGCATCCCAAAGCACAGAAGCCAAGTCCGCATTCATAGGCTGACAAACATAGTAGTTTATGCCTTCTTAGGGGAAAGGGTGAAAAAATTCAGCATAGCTTATGCATTACTTCGTCTATTTAGCGGTATAAGGTTAGTAAAGGTCTAAATTTATATTACACCTAAATTGTCTATTGATGATAGGTTGGGCTCATTTTGTCTATATTTTTGTAGTACTATTTGGGGATGATAAAATGCTCCAATTAGTACTATGTGCTTAAAAATATAAAAAAGTAATTAGCCATGATGAGACCAGTCAAAAAATGGGGGTTTGGGTCGTTGGCAGTCGCAGCGGCCGTCATATTTGGATGTCAAGAGGGAACGCAAAAGCAAGCTGCTGAGCAAAGGGGTGCGTTGGTTGCTTCCGACATTGCCAGTCGCGTATATGTCCCGCCCGGTAAGTATGATGAGTTTTATCTTTTTACTTCTGGTGGGTTTAGTGGACAGGTGGGCGTTTATGGTTTGCCTTCTGGCCGATTGTTTCGGGAAATTCCTGTCTTTTCGCAAGATCCGGAAACTGGTTACGGGTACAATGAGGAAACCAAGCCGCTGTTGATGACTTCTCATGGATTCATTCCATGGGGTGATTCGCACCACCCCAAGCTATCGCAAACGGATGGCAAGCATGATGGGCGTTGGCTATTTATTAATGAGAATAATACGCCACGTTTGGCACGTATTGATCTGACTACATTTGAAACTGTCGAGATCCTCGAAATCCCCTTTGCGGCAGGGAATCATTCCTCCCCATATGTAACGCAAAATACGGAGTATGTGTTTGCTGGGACGCGGTTCAGTGTACCCATTCCTCAGAAGGATGTACCCATCGAGTCATACAAAGAAAACTTTAAGGGCGTGTTGAGCTTCGTGAGTGTCGACCCCGAAACGGGGCGTATGGATGTGGCCTTCCAAATCTTGGTACCGGGCTTTGATTATGATTTAGCCACTGGTGGGAAAGGTCCCTCGCACGGATGGGCTTTCTTTACCACCTACAACACCGAGCAAGCCAATACCCTAAAAGAGAAAAATGCGTCGCAAAACGACAAAGACTACATCGCTGCTGTCAACTGGAAAAAGGCTGAGGAATATATCAAACAAGGAAAGTATCATGAGTGGGAAACGGAATATTACCACAACGTTTACAATGAAACCACCCATAGGGCCACTTCTGAAATCAAGCGGAAGGTCAAAGTCCTCATTCCTTCTGAGTGCCCTGGCGTGATTTACTTTCTCCCCACTCCTAAATCGCCCCATGGCGTGGATGTTGACCCTTCTGGGCAATACATTGTGGGTAGTGGGAAGTTGTCAGCAGACTTGACCGTTCACTCAATCAAGGCAATACAAGAAGCGATAGAGGCTAAAGACTTTGTGGGTGAAGTGGATGGCATTCCCGTTGTCAATCCTGAAAGTACGGTGGTGGGGACTGTCAAGACAGGTGGCCTGGGACCTTTACATACCGAATTTGATGACAAGGGCTATGCCTACACTTCCTTCTTTATCTCGTCCGAAATTGTCAAATGGAAAGTGGGCACGTGGGAAGTGGTCGATCGCATCCCGGTCTATTATTCTATTGGGCACCTGTGTGTGCCGGGGGGTGGATCGATGCATCCATGGGGTAAGTACGTTGTTGCTCTTAATAAGATTACCAAAGACCGCTATTTGCCGACGGGCCCCGAGCTGACTCAGTCGGCGCAACTGATTGATATCACTGGCGAGAAAATGGAGATGTTGTTGGATTTCCCAACCGTTGGTGAGCCCCACTATGCTCAGGCCACGCCGGCAAGTTTGCTCATGGATAAGTCGAAGAAAATTTTCAAGCTCGACGAAAACCAACATCCCTACGTGACCAAAAGCGAGGATGAGGCCCGAATCGAACGAAACGGTAAGGAGGTTCATGTGTACATGACGATGATCCGGAGCCATTTTGCGCCGGATAATATCGAAGGAATCAAAGTGGGTGATAAGGTGTATTTCCATGTAACCAACCTTGAACAAGACTGGGATATCCCGCATGGCTTCGCGGTGATGGGCGCTAACACTTCTGAAATTTTGGTGATGCCAGGGCAAACTGAAACCATTGTTTGGGAGCCTCAAAAAGAAGGAGTTTATCCCTTCTATTGCACGGACTTTTGTTCTGCGCTTCACCAGGAAATGCAGGGGTATGTACGGGTATCAGCGCCAGATGCGGATGTTCCTTTGCGCTGGTGGGTAGAAGACAAGGGGAATAAATAAGGCGGCTATTGATGCAAGCAATGCCATGAAACATTCCCAACGAACTAACCCTTAAATACGAACGCCCGGAGGATGGTGTATCCACCCTTCGGGCGTTATTTTATTTAATAAATATAAATCATGAACACACAACATCAAATGAGCAAGGCAGCCCGATGGATCACCGCAGTGGCTGCCTTAATGATGATTGGCGTCTATTTTTTCCCCCTATGGAAAATTTCCCTTGATGCGCCACAATATCCTGAAGGGCTCGAAATGCATATTTGGGTCCACCAAATTACTGGCGATCGTCCAAACACCCTTGAAAATATCAACCTGCTTAATCATTACATCGGGATGCAGCCCATCGAACCCGATGCGATCCCAGAGCTACGATATATGCCATATATTGTAGTGTTGTTGATGATTATTGGATTGATAGTTGCATGGGCTGGTCGTCGGAAATGGCTGATGATATGGTTGCTTCTTTTTGTGATAGTAGCGGTGATAGGATTGGTAGATTTTTACTTGTGGGAATATGACTATGGCCACAACTTGGACCCATCTGCTCCGCTTAAACTGTTGGATTCATATCAGCCGCCCTTGATCGGCTATAAGCAGCTGTTGAATATTACGGCTGGGTCGTTTCCCCACATTGGCGGGTGGATACTAGTTGCCTCGTTGGTTTTGGGAATTACGGCGTGGCTATTAGACTCTCGTACCTCCTGAAATTTGTTTATGTGATGAACATCTCCAGAATGGCTTTGTGGCTGGTGGGGATCATGGTGATGGGGTGTGCGCCGCGTCCCGATCCCATCCGTTACGGGCAGGATGCTTGCACGTATTGTCGTATGACGATTGTTGATCAACGATACGGTAGTGAGCTAGTCACCGACAAAGCCAAAGTCTATAAATTCGATGCAATCGAATGCATGATTAATTACATGCATGCGCATCCCGACATAACGTTTGCCCATACATTGGTTACCCATTTCAACCATCCTGGTGAGCTGGTGGATGCCCATACTTCCATCTATTTAATTACGCCGAAGCTACCCTCACCAATGCGGGCAGATATTAATGCTTTTGCCGACCGCCCTACTGCCGATTCATTCCGACGCCGATATGGTGGTAAGATTTACACCTGGGAAGAATTGCTGCAAATGGACTTTCGTCGATCTGCGGGCCGTTCCATGTAGCTTTGTTGGACTATGCGACGGCTTGCTCAGTTCCTCGTTGGGGGATGGATGGTAAGCATTATAGGGTGGGGTGGAGGAGGGGGGTATGCGGCGGTTTGGGAAGTGTGTCCTTCGTGTCCGGTTCGATCTATTAAAGCGGCGGTAGAGCAATCGACGCCTTATGATACGATACGCGTATGGAATGGAGTTTACCGTGAATCACGGATTGTCATTCGACATCCATTGGTGCTGGAGGGCATCGACTCGCCCGTTGTGGATGGTTCTGATGGTGGCGGTATTTTTTGGGTGGGGGCGGATAGTTCGGTGATACGTGGGTTTGTGTTGCGTCATGTGCCCACCAGTCATATTGAAGATTGGGCAGGTATTCGTGTCATCGAAGCCGATCATTGCCTTGTGGAAGGCAACTATCTTGAAGGTATGTTTTTTGGGATTTACCTTCAGAAAGCTCACCATTGCACGGTGCGAGGTAATCGCATTGTAGGTCATGCCAAAGATGAGTTTACTGGGGGCAACGGTATTCACTTGTGGTATTCCGATCATATCCTTGTCGAGAATAACTTCGTACGTGGTCACCGAGATGGAATTTACATTGAATATGCCAATTATAGCAGATTTGAACGTAATCACAGCGAATACAACATTCGTTATGGGATGCACTTTATGTTTTCCGATGACGACGAATATCACCACAATACATTTCGACGCAACGGTGCGGGTGTAGCAGTGATGTTCTCACGCCGCATATCCATGACCCACAACACATTTGAAGACAATTGGGGACCTGGTGCCTACGGACTTTTGCTGAAAGAGATTTACGATGCTGCCATCGAAAACAACCTTTTTCGGCGCAATACTATCGGTATTTATGGCGAGAGTGCGGTGCGCATTGTATTTCGCCGGAACCACCTCGAACACAACGGCAAGGCGATCCTATTTTTGGGTAGCTGTTATGACGATCTTTTTACAGAAAATAACTTTCTTTACAATACCTTTGATCTGTTTGCAAATGCTGAACTTCGCTCCAACCGTTTCGAGCGAAACTATTGGAGCGGATATACCGGCTATGACCTTGATCGGGACGGGATTGGTGATGTGCCTTATCGCCCCATGTCATTGTTCGCCTACATTGTCAGTAGAAACCCCACGGCTATTATTTTGCTACGCAGCATTTTTGTAGATCTGTTAAATTTTTCTGAGAAGGTGATGCCTATTTTTCTACCCCAACATCTCGAAGATCCTCAGCCCCTGATGCAACCGATTTCATGATTCGTATTCATCAGCTGTATAAACGCTTTGGCTCACTTACCGTACTTAACGGCATTGACTTAGCCATTGACCGTCCTGGGGTTCACATGATTATTGGGCCCAATGGGTCGGGCAAAACCACGCTTATTAAGAGCATTTTGGGGATGGTAATCCCCGACCAAGGAACCATTCAGTTCGACGGCCGGGTAGTTAATGGCAAGTGGGAATATCGTCGTTGCATCAGTTATCTGCCCCAGATTGCTCATTTCCCGGACAACCTGAGTGCGCGAGAGTTAGTGAATTTTATCCGACAGGTACGTTTGGGGGCCCAGGACCCCCGTCCGCTGGTTCAACTCTTGGACCTTACTACGCACATGGATAAAAAAATAAAACACCTTTCCGGTGGGACACTTCAGAAACTCAATATCCTTTTAGCATTTATGTATGACTCTCCGGTGTTTATTCTTGACGAACCCACTACCGGATTGGACCCTTTGTCATTATTTCGCCTCAAAGAGCGTATCCGTATGCATCAGGCCGCGAAAAAATATATCCTCATTACCACGCATATTATCAATCTGGTAGAAGAGATGGCCGATGAAATTATTTTCTTGTTGGAAGGTCGGATATATTTTCAAGGCACACCTGATGCCTTGAAAGCTCAATCGGGAGAGCATCACTTAGAACGGGCCATTGCCAAAATCATCGAGCGGCGCCATGTGGAAGGTATTTAAGTATACTGTCTATGACTTGTTGCGGAGCAAGTGGACAATTTTCTATTTCGGGTTTTATGCGGTGATCACTTCATTACTGCTATTGTTTAGTGGCAGCTTGTCCAAAACAATTATTAGCTTGTTGAACGTGGTGGTTTTGTTAGGGCCTTTGGTAGGTACGCTGTTCGGTGTAACCTACTACTACGGGGCACGTGACTTTATTTTGTTTTTGTTAGCGCAGCCGTTGCCACGTACGCATATTATCGCAGGGCAAATCTTGGGAGTGGTGGCATCATTGTCGGCAGGCTTGTTGCTGGGGATTGGCTTGCCGTTTTTGTATTATGGGTTATTTGCCTCGGCAGAAATCTTCAATTTTGCTATGCTGTTGGTCACGGGATTTTTCCTCACCGCCATCTTTACAATTTTGGCCTACCTGATCGGGTTGGCTAACGACCACCGGATTAAAGGGTTTGGGATGGCTATTTTGGTGTGGATATTTATGGCGGTTATTTACGATGGCCTGTTCTTGTTGTTGCTGTTTTGGTTTCGGGATTATCCGATGGAAAAGCCAGCCTTGATTTTGTCGTTGATGAATCCGATTGATTTGTCGCGCATTTTGATGTTGTTAAAGTTGGACATTGCTGCATTGTTGGGATATACAGGGGCAGTGTTTCAGTCGTTTTTCGGTACAACCCAGGGGATTATGATATCATTGGGATCCCTGATGGCTTGGATAATAATTCCGTTGGTGGTAGCCATACGCTTGGCACGCCGGAAAGACTTTTGATGGCTTGGGATGGGAAACCGGTACGGATGCCACTTCAACCATCCGATGTTCCCCAATGCTCATATAGAACTTGAGTTTGTTCTAGTACTAGATTGGTGGCCTGTTCCTGCTTGTCTGGTGGATAACCGTATTTCCGCAGGATGCGCTTGACCAGCACCCGAAGTTGCGCTCGGGCATTCACCCGTTTGCTCCAGTCCACAGTCACGCTCTTGCGGACCCTGTCCACCAACTCTTGGGCGATTTTCTTCAGTGTCTCATCCCCAAGCACTTCCACCGCGCTCTCATTAGCGGCTAAAGCATCGTAAAAGGCGACTTCGTCCTCGGTGAGCCCCAGTTGCTCGCCCCGGTGCTGTGCCTCCCGCATTTTCTTGGCAATGGCAATCAATTCCTCAATAACTTCTGCCGCCGCGATGGCCCGATTGTGATACTTATTTAATGCCTCTTCCAGCATTTCAGAAAATGCCCGCGATTGTACAACGTTCTTACGTAGTCGCACCTTGATTTCATCCTGAAGAAGTTTCCTGAGGGCTTCTACCGCCAGGTTCTTCTGTGGTAATTCCCGAACTTCCGACAGGAATTCATCCGAAAGGATGGAAATATCCGGTTTACCAAGCCCAGCAGCTGCAAATATATCCACTACTTCCGTACCCGATACCGCTCTTGAAATCAGTTGCCGTACAGCGGCCTCCATATCTTCTAGCGTTTGTTCGGCCTGACTAACCGTGGTTTTGACCAGAACAGCTCTAATTTCCTGGAATAAACCAACTTCATCACGAATGGCCAGGGCGTCTTTATGGGGGACGGCGAGAGCAAACGCTTTAGACAGTGCAGCCACGGCTTGCAAAAAACGTTTCTTGCCATCTTCTTGCTGCAAAAGAAAATCTATAGCATTGGCAATGCCCTGCATACGGACTTCAGTGTTGGCTTTGAGCAATGAACGGTAGTCGAATCCATGCAGAATGCCCTGCACCACCTCGTATTTCTCTTTCATTACCGCCACGGCCTCAGCCTGGTCGATAGTGGCTTTGCCCTTTCCACCGCTTTCCGCATAGACAGCCAATGCACGCTTAAGCGAATCGGCAATCCCCAGATAGTCCACCACCAACCCACCCGGTTTGTCGCGAAACACACGGTTCACCCGGGCGATGGCCTGCATCAGGTTGTGACCACTCATGGGCTTGTCGATGTACATCGTATGCAGACAGGGGATGTCGAAGCCGGTGAGCCACATGTCGCGCACGATCACCAGTTCGAGCTCATCGTCAGGGTCCTTGAAGCGCCGTGCCAGGAGATCGCGCCCGGCCTTATTGCGGATATGCGGCTGCCATTCGAGCAGGTCGGAAGCCGAGCCGGTCATCACCACCTTGATTTTACCCTTTGCATCATCATCACTATGCCATTCAGGTCGTAACAAGGTAATGGCTTTGTACATCTCAACACAGATGCGCCGACTCATGCAGACGATCATCCCTTTGCCGAATAAAATTTCCTGGCGCCGTTCGAAATGATCCACCAGATCTTCTGCCACAAGACGAATACGCCTTTCGGATCCAACCAATGCCTCGAGGGAAGCCCACTTGCTCTTCAAACGCTGTTTGCGCACTTCGTCTTCTTCTGTTTCCGTGATTTCCTCGAATGCCTGGTCCAGCCTGGGTTTCTCGGCTTCGTCCAGTTCGATTCTGGCCAGACGACTTTCGTAATAAATGGGAACTGTGGCGCCGTCCTCTACGGCCCGCTGAATGTCGTAGATGGAGATGTAGTCTCCGAAAACGGCGCGGGTATTTCTATCTTCTTTTTCAATGGGGGTTCCGGTAAAACCAATAAAAGAAGCGTTGGGTAAGGCATCCCGCATGTGGCGGGCGAAACCATCAATGAAATCATACTGGCTGCGGTGAGCCTCATCGGCAATGACCACGATGTTACGCCGTTTAGAAAGCAGCGGGTAGGTATCGCCTTTGTTCTCGGGAAAGAATTTCTGTATGGTGGTAAAGATTACACCCCCAGAAGCCACCTGCAATAGTTCCCGCAGATGGGCGCGGCTTTCCGCCTGCACCGGAGTCTGGCGCAGAATCTGCCGGTTGGCCGCGAAGGTGGAAAAAAGTTGATTGTCCAGATCGTTGCGGTCAGTAATCACCACGATGGTGGGGTTCTCCATCGCCGGATGGCGGATAACCTTGCTGGCGTAAAACACCATGGAGAGGCTCTTGCCTGATCCCTGGGTATGCCAGATGACGCCGGCGCGATGGTCGCCAAAGCGCGCCTGGTATTCGGCCTGCGGCTCGGCCACCCGGAAAGGATCGGCGGCCTCGGCCTCGGCAAAGCGCCCGTAAAGGGCGTTTGGGTTGCCATCAATGCCGCAGGCGATCAGCGTAGAAGCCAGCGCCTGGTTTACGGCGTGGTACTGGTGGTAGCCCGCCGCTTTTTTGGCAATACCTGTGGTGCCGTAACCGGTATCTTCAAAGGTGATGAAGTTCAACACGTAGTCCTGGAACCGCTCAGGCGCGAGCATGCCGCGGATCAAGGTCACAAGCCCCGGTTGCACCGCCCCTTCGCTTTGCTTTTCATTGCCAGGCTCGCGGTAAAGGTCTCTGCCATCGATGGTGCGCCAGGGCATGAAGCGGTCCCAGCCGGAGGTGATGGTGCCGAAGCG
>CAYVLB010000020.1:0-19927 GCA_964452325.1 uncultured Sphingobacteriales bacterium
AGGGTGAAGAGATTAGCTACCCCTTCCGACATGGGTTGATTGGGTTGGGTGGGTCCGCTGTCGGTCAATGCGCGCATGACTTTTTTGCGGATAACGCTGGGCGGATCCACCAGGAATATTGCATTACTGGGGCTTTCGGACTTTCCCATCTTGCCACTGCCGTCCAGTCCTGGGATTTTGATCAGTTTGCCTTGAGGGCTTAATGGCTGGGGAAGTGGAAAGATTGTTCGGCTGTAGATTCGGTTGAAACGGGCAGCAAAGTTTCGGGCCATTTCGAGGTGTTGTTCTTGGTCTTTGCCCACGGGGACCAACGTCCCTTTGTGGATGAGGATGTCTGCTGCCATTAATACGGGATAGGTGAGTAATCCGGCATTGACGTTATCGGGTTGTTTGCGGACTTTTTCCTTAAAAGAGGTACAGCGTTCGAGTTCTCCCACATAGGCATTCATATTAAGAAACAGGTAAAGCTCGGCTACTTCGGGGACTCCGCTTTGGACATAAAGGGTCGCTTGTTCGGGGTCGATACCGCATGCGAGATATTCGGCAATGAGGCTCTGGGTGGTTTGGGCAAGGTCCTGAGGATTGGGATGGGTGGTGAGGGTGTGATAGTCAGCAATAAAGAAGTAGGAAGGGTATTTGGTCTGTACAATAGCAAATTGACGTACGGCCCCGAAATAATTACCCAGGTGAAGATGGCCGGTCGCCCTCAATCCACTGACCACGATGTCCGAAAAATGTGGAGAAGGTGAGGAATTGGTGGACATTTCCTAATGGATTTTGGCCGATTTCATAAATTGCTTCAAGACGTAGTTCAGGATGCCTCCCGATTTATAATAAGCGATTTCGACATCGGAGTCGAGTCGTAGCTTGACGTCAAATTCGGTACGGATACTTCCATCCGGTGCATGAGCAATTACATGCAACAATTGGCCAGGCTGGAGGCCTTCGGATAGTCCAATAATGTCGAATGTTTCGTCGCCTTTCAGTCCGAGGGTATCGGCATTTTGTCCAGGCAAGAATTCAAGTGGCAAGACGCCCATTCCGACAAGATTGCTTCGATGAATGCGTTCGAAGCTTTCTGCAATGACAGCCCGTATTCCCAGTAATCGAGTTCCTTTGGCTGCCCAGTCACGTGATGATCCTGTGCCATACTCTTTGCCAGCAATCACGATGAGTGGGTGTTGTTCTTGGCCATATTGTCGGGCAGCTTCAAAAACGGTGGTTTCGGTGCCTTCGGGGAAGTGGCGCGTCCATCCTCCTTCGCGCGTTACCAGTCGGTTACGAAGGCGGATGTTGCCAAACGTACCCCGAATCATTACTTCATGATTTCCTCTCCGCGAGCCATATGAGTTGAAATCTTTGGGACTTACTCCTTGCGATTGAAGGTATTGGCCAGCAGGTGAATCGGGTGGGATGCTACCGGCAGGGGATATATGATCGGTAGTAACTGTATCACCCAATTTTAGCAACACGCGGGCCCCTCGGATATCCTTAAAGGCTTCGAGAGCATATGCTTCCGAGAAAAAAGGTGGCTCTTGAATATAGGTGGAAGCAGGATCCCACGTATAAATCTGTCCGCTAGGGGCTTTTAGGGATTTCCAATGTTCGTCGCCTTGGAAGGCAGTGCGGTAATTCTCACGATAAAACTTGGGATTAAGGGCTAAATGGTAATACTCGGCGATTTCTTCCCCGGACGGCCATAATTCTTTCAAGTAGACCGGTTTTCCGTTGGGATCGTAGGCAATTGGATCGGTGCTAAAATCAATGTCAATGCGTCCCGCAATGGCATATGCCACCACCAGCATGGGCGATGCCAAAAAGTTCATTCGTATTTTCTGGTGAATTCGAGCTTCGAAGTTGCGATTACCCGATAATACGGAAGCTACGATCAAACCACTTGCATCAATGGTCTGTCCGATCTTTTCTGGTAGGGGGCCACTGTTGCCAATACATGTGGTACAGCCATATCCTACCACATGAAAGCGGAGTGCTTCCAGGTATTCCAGCAATCCACTTTCTTCCAAATATTGTGTTACCACACGCGACCCAGGTGCCAAGCTGGTTTTGACCCATGGTTTAATGTTGATTCCGCGTTCAACGGCTTTTTTGGCAATCAGGCCTGCGCCCAGCATTACCGTTGGGTTGGAGGTATTGGTACAGCTGGTAATGGAAGCGATTACGACGCTGGCATCACCGATTTCGATTTTTTCTCCGTTCAATTGAATGGATGTTTTGCGAGGAGCTGGGCGTTTGAAGTCTTCCTGGAGGATCTGATGGATGGTTTGGGGGGCCTTTTTAAGGGGGATTTTGTCGTGAGGACGGCGGGGGCCAGAGATGGTGGGTTCGATGCTGGACAAGTCAATTTCCACCAGTTCATCGTATTGGATGTTTTCATTCCCGGCCCGCCAAAGGCAATTTTCTTTGGCATAGGTTTCGACACGTCGAACATGGGTTTCTTCTCGTCCAGTAGCCCGCAAATATTCAAGGGTTCGGGAGTCGATGGGGAAGTAGGTGGTCGTGCATCCAAATTCGGGCGACATGTTGGCAATGGTGGCCCGGTCTTGAACCGTCAACGAGTCGAGTCCGTCTCCAAACACCTCTACCAACTTACCCACTACGCCGACCTGTCGCAGTCGGTGCGTAATAGTGAGTACGAGGTCGGTGGTTGTGGCGCCTTCGGGTAATTGACCAATTAGCTTAAGTCCTACCACCGGTGGTTTGAGCATGTAGATGGGTTGGTCGAGCAGGGCGGCTTCGGCTTCGATACCACCAACGCCCCATCCCAGCACACTTACACCACTGACCATGGTGGAATGGGAGTCGGTCCCCACCATCGTGTCGGGGAATAGTTGGCCGTTGCGCTCGGTTACCACGGATGACAGATATTCGATATTCACCTGATGACAGATTCCCATTCCAGGAGGAAGTACTCGAAAGTTGTCGAAGGCTTGTTCAGCCCATTTGAGCAATTGGTAACGTTCACGATTGCGTTTGTATTCTAATTCAACGTTGCGTTCAAAAGCATAAATGGTACCGAAATAATCAATTTGTACGGAGTGGTCGATGACCAAGTCGACCGGTATTGTAGGGTTAATGATTGAAGGATCGCCCCCCATGCGTGCCACCGCGCTCCGCATTGCTGCCAAATCTACGACTGCGGGGACCCCCGTGAAATCCTGCATTAACACCCGGGTAGGCTTGAATGGAATCTCTTTCCGTTCGTTGGTGAGGAAGGCTTGCAAGTGTGTTTCTGTGACGGAAAATCCGTCGTAATTGCGTAAAATGTTTTCGAACAGAATACGTGAAACGAATGGCATTCTGTTAATGTCTATCCCGAAAACTTCTTGTGCCTTGGCCAAGGAATAAATGATTAGCTGTTGTCCATCTAATGAGAGATATTGTTGAACTTTTTCGTATGCCACTGCCGCTGCTTTTTGAGGGTACAAACTTACAATTCCGCTTTGGTGGCGGCTTTGTTTTATGCAGTTGGTATGGGAATCAGCTTTTAGGAATGTGCTTCTCGGGGGTGTCTACATCGACGGATGATTGGTCTTCTGTCTTTTTTCGGAATGTTTCCACGATGTGCTCTGCCCACTGGAAGGTTTCGGTGTGTTGTTGTTCTGTGGGTTGATGTCGGGCAAACTTGACCATGTCGGTCCGTTGCAGAAACTGTAGGAGGGTTTTGTAGTCACCGTCGATATTCTTCTGATGGAGGGAGGTAGATATTTCTGAGGATGGGATTTCGAGGATCGGTAGCTGATATTCGTCTTCGAGAAACTTTCGGACAATGTGACTGAGCTCAGTGTAGTATGCCCATACATTGCCTTTCTGCCACTTCTTTTGTCGTTGGAGGATTTGAAGGCGGTGGCGTGCATATTCATAAGGTGAGAGCTGTTGTTCGAGGGGTAGAGATATTTTGTGGCGACGCTGATAGAGCCACCATCCGATTCCAGCGAGCAGCAAAATCCCTATCAGGATGCTCCAAATCCAACGATTTCGTGATGGGAGCAGTGGGGTGGCTGTGTTGGCAGGCAAGCTCATGACAGGGTGGATGGGCCGGAGGCCTTTACTGGTATCGATATTGGGCCAGTAGATATGAACTTTAGGAGGAGGGACCGGCAGGGAGGTCGTTGTTCCTTGATGTTGTAAGATCCATTGGGCAGCGAGTTGGTGAATTCCCGAGTCAAATCCGCTAAAAGGAATGCGAACATGGAGGGTCAAGGGAAGGGCGGTCGAATCGGTATCCACTTGGGGACGTCCCCACCATTCCAATCCTTGTAATGAATCAGAAGGCAGAATCTCAAGATGACTTTGGGGTGGAATTCGTAGACGTACGTGCCACACATTCGGCATTCCTAACATCATTCGGGGTGAATCTACCCACGAACGTTCAATGCGCACTTGGGCATTGAGTCCCCATGCTACTAGCCATCCCAGCCACCATAATCGTTTCATCGGGTTTCACGCCGTTTGAAAAAATTGAGCAGTTCGTTGACGTAGGGTCGGTGGGTGGTCAGTTGAAGCACGTCAGCACCACTTCGTAGAAAAGTGTTTCGAAAGGTGTCGGCATGTTGTTGGAAATGTTGAGCAAAAGCTTTGCGCGTGAAGCTTCGGGAGGTATTGATCCATCCATAGGAGTCGGTTTCGCCGTCATAGGCATGAATGGTCCCCACCATTGGCAATTGCGTTTCCCAGGGATCGTATAGCTGGATACCGATTACATCGTGATTGCGAGCCATGATGCGTAGTGATCGCTCATAGCCAGTGGTTAGAAAATCAGATAAGCAGAAGATAATGGATCGACGCTTGAGCACTCGCTGGACAAACTCGAAGGGTGTGTTAAGATCTGTGCCATGTCCCGTGGGATGATAGGCTAATATATCGCGGATAATGCGGAGGATATGGGATCGTCCTTTGCGTAAGGGTATGAAGTGTTCTACTTCATCGGTGAAAAAAATAGCGCCTACCTTGTCGTTGTTTGCCATGGCAGAAAAGGCCAGTACTGCTGTGATTTCTGCGGCGCGCTCGGCTTTGAATGCATTGTATGTACCAAACTGAAACGAAGCGCTAGCATCCAGCAAAAGCATAACGGTGAGTTCCCGCTCCTCTTCAAACACCTTTACGAAAGGGCGCCGAAGTCGGGCAGTGACTTTCCAATCAATCAGCCGGATGTCATCGCCGGGTACGTATTCTCGGACCTCCGCAAATGCAATTCCTCGCCCTTTGAACGCGCTGTGATATTGGCCCGCAAATAGATGATTTGACAGTCTGCGGGCACGAATTTCGATGCGGCGGACTTTGCGGAGCAGGTCGCGGGGATTCGGCATTTGATTTAGGGTATTTCCACTTTGTTTAAGATTTCTGCAATGATCTGATCGGTTGTTATCTCATCGGCCTCTGCCTCGTATGTTAAGCCGATTCGATGGCGCAGTACGTCATAGGCGAGGGCCCGCACATCTTCGGGAATCACAAATCCCCGTTGTTTCACAAAGGCATGTGCACGGGCCCCCAATGCCAAATTGATGCTTGCACGGGGAGAAGCCCCATATGCAATATATGGCTTCATCACTTCCAGTCCGAACTTCTCAGGATATCGGGTTGCTGCTACCAAGTGGAGAATGTACGTTTCCATTTTCTCATCCACGTATACTTTCGGTACCGTTTCCTGTGCCCGCAAGATGTCGTCGGTGGAAGCCACAGGGCGGATCGGATCGGGCTTTTGATTAATGTTTTGTCGGATAATACGGCGTTCTTCTTCAGCTTCGGGATAATTAATCACTACTTTTAGCATAAATCGGTCCACCTGGGCTTCAGGCAAAGGATAAGTCCCTTCCTGTTCGATGGGATTTTGGGTGGCCATGACCATGAAAGGGTTGGGCAGACGAAAAGTTTCCTCGCCGATGGTTACTTGTCGTTCTTGCATTGCCTCTAAAAGGGCACTTTGCACTTTGGCGGGCGCCCGGTTAATCTCGTCGGCCAAGATCAAGTTGGCAAAAACGGGCCCTTTTTTGACCACGAACTGTTGACTGTGAAAGTCGTAGATCACTGTACCTATGATATCGGCGGGCAATAAGTCAGGGGTAAACTGGATGCGGTTGAATTTGGCCTTCACTGCATTCGATAACGACTTAATGGCCAGTGTTTTGGCCAATCCAGGAACGCCTTCTACCAGAATGTGTCCATTGCTGATCAGCGCAATCAAGAGACGATCCAGCAAATAATGTTGCCCCACAATAATGCGGGATACTTCATTGCGGATGAGGGTAATAAAAGCACTTTCCCGTAGTATTTCTTCGTTGAGGGCGTGAATATCGGGTGCAGTGTGATGTTCCATGGAGGAAGACTTTTTCATGGCATGAGCAACCCGCAAAAACTATACCGTTAACCGGTGGACGTCGTTTCGACAGTTGACCACAGAATGGTTTGCACTATTGAACCCATGACAACTCCCTTTCCATGGAGGATGCGTTTACGGTTATCAACTTGGACTGATACTTCGGCATTGGGTGGTGACCATTTTCGAAGGCGGATTTGCGTTTGGAAGTGGGGAGCAGTCCCGCCAGTGGCTTTGTAAGCGGCTTCCTTAAATGACCATAATAAAGTCATTACTTCGGGATAAGCGATTGAATCCCACAGCAGGGCACGCTCGGAGGGATGAACAAACCGGGAAGCAATGTGAAGAATTCGGGGTGTGATGCGCTCAATGTCAATTCCCACCACAAATGGCGCAGTAGCAACTACAATGTTGGTGCCGGAGTGTGCGATGGAGACGTATCTGTTTTCAGTAGTTGGCGTGCCGTTGGGGCTGTATCGAATGGGTGGCAAATTAAGTATGGTGTATGTTATCCGTCGGGCTGCCAGCCATTGCCGACGACGCAGGGGATGTCGGAGATGATTCAACATGTTTTGCTCCTGCGGGGTAAGTTCAAGCCCAGATCGGAGGACGTGATCGGTTTCGTCGTGTGTAAGATGCCATTCTGCCACGACAATTCCAGACATCGGATACCACATGCTACGATGAGGCATTCCCTGAGATATGAGCTTTGAGGAACTGTTCGAATTCGTTTTGACACTGAGACGGTAGGTGAATTTGGAAAGTCACTCCATCTGGCGTGTAATGGCGTTGGCGAATGCAGATATGGTGCCGTCGGGCAAATTGCTCGAATCGGATAGCCGCTACCGAGGAAAGGGTTAGGCGTGTTTCCGTAAAGGGCTCGAAGGTAACAATACGGGCATTGGATAATGCAGTGCGGATCGTTGCCCCATATGCTCGAATTAATCCTCCTTTTCCGAGGAGAATACCTCCGAAGTAACGGATAACAATACCGATAACGTTAACAAGGTCGGCACGTCGGAGCGCCCAAAGAATGGGCTGCCCCGCGGTGAACCGAGGCTCACCGTCATCGTAGGCTGACTCGACAATCTCCCCCGATCTCCAGATGCGGTAGGCATAGCAGATATGACGAGCCTTAGGATGTTGTTGTCGGATTTCTTTTAGCAAGGGCGAAATTCTTTCAACTTGGTCAATGGGTATTACCATGCCGTGAAATCGGCTTTTTTTAACTTCTACCAATCCAGTTTCTTTCGACACGATGGTTTTCATATGCCTACCACATGAGCCCCTGCCAGCAGGGCAATGGCAACTAACCCCAATATGATGCCAATCCATTGCCGCCCCCGCGGTAATTCATTAAAAACAAACCATGCCAAAAACGTCGATAAGATGACGATCGCCACACCATTAAGCGGGAACAGAATGCTTCCCTGAATGGATTGCTCTTTGTTCAACAATTGAAGGAAAAAATAAACACTGGCAAAGTTGACAATGCCCAACACCACCCCATGGCGGACAACTTGAAAAGTAATAGATGACAATCCTATCCATGCCACCAATATTAATGTGCTGATCAATGCGGCAAAGGTGAAGATCAATAGTGAAATGGTAATGGGATGAATATTCATTTGGGAAAATACCTCATTTTGAAATATCTTAAACACGACATCGATCAACCCGGATGCCATGAAAGCTAACACTGCGAAGTCGATGGCCCGTGCCTTTGATCGTTGGGATGTTGTCCCAATGGTGAAGATAATTGCAAGCAGGGATAAGAGCACGCCGACAGTCTTGCTCTTGGTGATGGGTTCATTGTATTGAAAGACCGAAAAAATGGCGGGAATCACCAATGACGTACGGGCAATAATATTGGCTCGGGCTACTCCGTAGGCTTGGGTGGTACGTCCTAAGAAATAGAACCCCCCTGCAAAGAGCAGGGCAAGCACCAATGCCAACTCGTATGCCAACGGGTCGGCCGGTAGGCGAAAGGGGGCAATGACTAAGAACGCATTCAACGACAAAAAGGCGGCTGTCCAATAGTTGATGACAATAACGGGAAACAATGACGGATTGTCTTTGCCTTTACCTTTGCCAAGGTAGCGGAAGATCAAGTATATGAGCGCATTGCTGACGATGCTTAATACAAGAAAACCCATGGCAAGCGGTGCATTACTCTATGCAAAGATGGTATAATTGGTCTTGCTGGTTTCAACATCCGTATCTTCGCCCCCATTAAAAGTTGAATCCATTCGTTATGACTGATTCGGTTGTTGTCCCGGAAGAATTACGTTACACCGAGGATCATGAATGGGCGCGTCGGGAAGGTGATGTGGTGGTAGTGGGAATTACCGATTATGCACAACACGAATTGGGTGACATCGTCTTCGTAGAAGTTGAGAAAGTTGGTGAGGTCGTTGCCCAGCGTGAAGTGTTGGGCACGATTGAGGCAGTAAAAACGGTTGCTGATCTGTATTCTCCATTATCAGGTGAGGTCCTCGAAGCGAATGAAACGCTTCTGAGCGAGGCGGAAAAGATCAATCAGGATCCATATGGCGAGGGATGGATTGTTAAGATACGGATGTCGAATCCTGCCGAGTGGGACGGGTTGCTTTCTGCCGAGGAATATCGGCGACTAATCGGAACGGAGTCGTAGTGGCGAACGATGTTGTGGCGTGATGTGGTAGCGGTGGTAGGATGGATGGGCTGGTTAGCCTTTCTGGCAGTTGTTACGGGAGGGTCTGTTAAGCAGCTCGGGTTTAAGATGTGGGGTGTGATCCCTTTTGATCATTTTGCGCACTTTGTTTCATATGCGGTATTGGCATACCTGATGAGTGTTTTGGGTGCTCGTCAACGCCGCCTTCGATGGTGGCGGCGTCATACCATTAAAGTGGCCATCGCGTGGAGTATTGCTTATGGGGGTATGATGGAATGGTGGCAGGTATATATTCCGGGGCGTGGGCCTACTTGGTCGGACATACAAGCCAACGCAATCGGTGCTGTGGTGGGTGGGCTTTTTTTTGGAGTGCTGGTGGGGAATGCATATCGTTTTCATTGAGTTGATGGTGAAGATGCTAAATTTGACGCCCTTCATGTACCAAAAGGAGTCTTGGGAATGATTCAACGCAAGCATCCGGATGCCGACGTCGATCGACGGAGCGGCTTTTATTTTCTTATTGGGTTGACAATCTCATTGTTGCTGATATTGGTGGCATTTCAATATGCCTACAACCCCCACAGCAATTTTAATATCGAGAGTAATATTGTGATCGAAGAAGATGAGGAAATTCCAGATGTTACTAAACAAAAAGAATTGCCACCACCGCCGAAAATACCCCCCAAAGTGAAGGTCGTGGAGGATGAAGAAGAAATCGAGGAAGATCAGCCGGAAATCGAGGATGTCGAGATCGAGGAGACCGACACTGTGGCTATTGATGAGCCTGAAGAAGATCCGGTTCAGGAAGAACAGATTTTCATTGTGGTAGAAGAAAGCCCCGAGTTTCCTGGTGGATTAGCGAAAATGTATGAATATATTCAAAAGAATATTCGCTACCCACGCATGGAAAAGGAGGCGGGGATTCAAGGGCGGGTCATTGTAACCTTCGTGGTCGAAAAAAATGGATTGATTACGGATGTGAAAGTATTGAAAGGGGTGACCGATGGCCTGAATAATGAGGCTGTGCGAGTCGTTGAGTCCATGCCACGATGGAAACCCGGTAAACAACGGGGCCGCCCGGTACGAGTGCGGGTCAATCTGCCAATTAACTTTATCTTACGTTAATTTTCATTGTCGAGGAAAGCTGTTTTTCTTGACCGTGACGGGGTTTTAGTGCGAGAACGGGGTGCTTTTAATTACTTACCCACTCACCTTCACCTTAATCTTGATATCATTGACGATTTACGTGCATTCCAATCGGCGGGGTTCTTGTTGCTGGTAATTACTAATCAAAGTGGCGTTGCACGTGGAATCTATACAGAAAGGCACGTGCAGCACTTTCACCGGTTGTTGGCGCATCAATTGCAGATGCGGGGGGTTGTGATTGACGGGTTTTTCTATTGTCCACATCATCCTTCGATATCGAAATGCTTGTGTCGGAAGCCAGCCCCCGGTCTTTTGCTCAAGGCTATGGCAATACATGGTATTGATCCGGCAGCATCGTTGGCTTTTGGTGATATGGATCGGGATATTGAAGCGGCTCGATCTGCAGGGATTCGACGGGCTTTTAAGGTGCCCTCCAACCCGGATTCATTACGGCGCTATGTGGCCGCAGATCATCGCTGAGCATTGGCAAAGAGTGGGGGCTTTTTCAAGATGCTGAGCAGTTGTTGTCCATAGGCACTGTGAAGATATCGATGGGCCAGTTGTTCAAGTTGTGCTGCATCAATGAACCCCATGCGATAGGCGGTTTCTTCGATGGATCCAACGAAAAGCCCTTGCCGGGTTTCCAATACCTCGACAAATTGGGCAGACTTGAGTAGGGCCTCGGAATTCCCGGTGTCAAGCCATGCAACACCGGGCCCCAATATCCGTACGTGCAATTGCCCCTTCTGAAGATATGCCCGATTGACGTCTGTAATCTCTAATTCCCCTCGGCTTGATGGCTGAAGAGATGTGGCAATATCTATCACTGTGTTATCATAAAAATAAAGGCCGGGAACGGCATAGGGGGATGGTGGGGGGTGTGGCTTCTCGATAATGTCCAATGCTTTTCCGTTGGAATCAAACACAACCACACCGTAATCTTCTGGATTGCTGACCTGATAGGCGAAGATAATGCCCCCTTCGATGTTGCGAATGGACTGGAGCAGACGACTTAATCCGTATCCGAAAAAAATATTGTCTCCAAGGATAAGGGCCACTTCATCAGTGCCGATGAAATTGCGTCCGATGATGAAAGCATCAGCCAGTCCCCGGGGAAGTGACTGCACTGCATAGGTAAAAGAGCATCCCACGTGGTTGCCATTGCCTAATAGGCGTTGAAAAAGTGGCTGGTCTTGAGGTGTTGTGATGATTAGAATATCGCGAATCCCTGCCGCCATTAAGGTACTTAATGGATAATAGATCATTGGCTTGTTGTAAACGGGCATTAGCTGTTTGCTAACCGAAATGGTGAGTGGGTGAAGCCGCGTTCCGGTCCCTCCTGCTAAAACGATTCCTTTCATGGAGAAAATCGTTTTTGATAGTGCTTATGCCAAAAGCGTTGATATTCACCAGTGGCAACTTGTTGGAGCCATTTGTTGTTCGAAATGTACCAATCGATGGTTTGGTTCAATCCATCCTTTATCGAAACGGTGGGTTGCCATCCAAGTGCCTCGGTGGAAGATGGATCAATGGCATATCGGAAGTCATGTCCTTCTCGATCCTTTACGAAGGAAATGAGTGCTTGACTTGTCCCGGTTGGGCGCTGCAATTTCTCATCCATGAGATCGCAAATAAGGCGTACCAGTTCGATATTTTTCCATTCATTGCGTGCCCCTACAAGATATGTTTGCCCGATTGCGCCACAATGAAAGATAGTATCGATGGCTTTAACATGGTCACCAACCCATAGCCAGTCTCGAATGTGTTCACCACGTCCATAAATGGGAATGGGTTCGTTACGAAGTATGCGTAATATGGTAAGTGGAATCAGCTTCTCTGGAAATTGGTATGGCCCATAGTTGTTGGAGCAATTGGAAAGCAATGTTGGTAATTGGAAGGTGTAATGAAATGCCCGGACGATGTGGTCTGCTCCTGCCTTTGAGGCGGCATAAGGCGAACGGGGCTGATAAGAAGAATGTGGAGTAAATCGTCCTTTGTGACCTAAGCTACCGTAGACTTCGTCAGTGGAAATATGATAAAAGCGTTTTCCCGCAAAGTCTTTTCCCCAATGTTGAAGCGCGGCATGAAGAAGGACTGTGGTTCCCAATACGTTGGTATGGACGAAATCTATGGGTGAATAAATGGATCGATCAACGTGCGACTCGGCTGCCAAATGGATCACCCCATCAATCGCATATTTGTTGAATAATGCGTCGATTTGTTTTTTATTCGTAATATCTCCGCGGATGAATGTATGATTGGGAGCATTCAATACATCTTCGAGATTGGCCAGGTTACCTGCATATGTGAGTAGGTCCAATGAGATAATGTGATAGTGGGGATATTTTCGAATGAAATGGCGTACCAGATGGGATCCGATAAATCCAGCCGCACCGGTGATGAGTATGTTATACTTCGTGGGTTCCATGCAGGCTATTCTTTGCCCATCTTTATTTGCCATTTCCACGCACTTCGAAGCATGTCTTCCAATCCGAGGCGGGCTTGCCAGTGGAGGGTGGTTTGGGCCATGGAAGGGTCAGCCCAAATGGCTGTAATGTCGCCGGGACGCCGCGATCCAATCCGGTAGGGGACAGCAACATGATTGACCGTTTCGAAGGTCCGAATTATTTCCAATACCGAATATCCCCGCCCCGTTCCGATATTGTATGCTTCAAAATTAGTTTTCATTTGCCCATGTAGGATGCGTTCTATGGCAGCGCGGTGGGCCTCCGCCAGGTCCATGATGTGAATGTAGTCTCGGATAGGAGTGCCATCAGGGGTAGGGTAATCATTGCCGAATACGACAATTTCAGGTCGTAAACCAGCTGCGGCCTGCGTAATGAGGGGTACCAAATTGGTAGGTTCTTGTATGGGATATTCGCCAATGAGGGCGGAGGGATGGGCACCAGCCGGATTAAAATATCGCAGGGCAATGGTGGGCATTGATTGGGCAGTGGCCACGTCGTAAAGAAGCTGTTCACTTATTTGTTTGGTAGCCCCATAGGGCGAGGTAGGGGGCTTAAATGGGGCCGATTCGGTAATGGGCACTTCGTCCGGCTCTCCATATACGGTACACGAGGAGGAAAACAGGAACGGGAGGGACCCCATTACCTCCAACAGGGCGAGCAGCCCGCCAACGTTGTTGTGATAGTATGCCAACGGTTTCCGGACTGATTCTTCCACGGCTTTCATGGCTGCAAAATGAATGACCGCATCTGGCGTTGGAATTTCACGAAGGGCAGCGCGCATACTCTCTTTACTTCGGACGTCCACCTGCTGGAAACGGGGCCGTTGCCCTGTAATTTGAGCAATGCGTTCGATGACTTCAACATGCGAATTGCTCAGATTATCCCAAATGGTTATCTCAAATCCTGCCGTTTGTAGCACCACGACTGTATGGGATCCGATGTAGCCAGTACCACCAGTAACCAAAATATGGGCTTTCATTTGGAAACTTGTTGAATGGTTTGGGCATCGATGCGTTGATACAAGCTTCCGTCAATAGGGCATTGTGCCGTTCCTTTATTGTCGAAATGGAGGCGTGCACCTGCTTTGCTGATCCATCCCTGAAGTCGGGCAGGCACGCCATAGACCAATGCGAATGCGGGTACGTTGGAAGTTACCACGCTTCCCGCACCCACAAATGCATATGGCCCAATTTCTATGCCACATACGATAGTTGCATTGGCCCCAATGGTTGCTCCCCGACGGACGATTGTAGTTCGGAATTCCTCCTTTCGTTCAATGAAACTTCGGGGATTGATAACATTGGTAAAAACTGCGCTGGGGCCGATGAAGACTTCGTCCTCTAGGACGACGCCTTCGTAGACCGACACATTGTTTTGAATTTTAACACCATCGCCAATTTGGACACGTGGTCCCACAAAAACACTTTGGCCGAGGATGCAGTTGCGACCGATACAAGCCCCTGGCATGATGTGGCAAAAATGCCAAATGCGGGTACCGGCCCCGATCGTGGCGCCCGCATCGACATATGACGAAGGATGCACGAAGTATTCAGGCATGTATTACATTCCCTACACCAACGGGTGGTCGTCCGATCGATCGATAATAAAATCCGGCCTTTTCCATGGTATCAATTCCAAACACATTACGTCCATCAATAAGTACGGGTGATGCCATCCGACGCCGTACGCGGTCGAGGTCGGCATCCCGAAATTCCTGCCATTCGGTCAGCAGCAAGAGCGCATCGGCATTGTCGAGGACTTCATACATGTTATTGCCGTAGTGAATCTTATCTCCAAAAACATATTCCCGTACGTTGTCCATTGCTTGTGGGTCATAGGCATATACGCGGGCTTGTTCGGCAAGGAGTGCTGCAATGACGCTTATTGCCGGTGCCTCGCGAATATCATCAGTATCGGGTTTGAAAGCTAATCCCCAGATGGCAATTTTGCGTCCCCTTAGATCGGAATATGTTGCTCGAAGCAGCTCAATCGGCTTTTGCCGCTGATTGTAGTTGACTGTTTCCACAGCTCGAATGACCTGGAAGTCATATCCGTGTTCGGCGGATATGTGGCGCAGGGCTTTGACATCCTTAGGCAAGCAGCTGCCGCCATAGCCGATCCCTGGTAAAAGATAGTGATATCCAATCCGTGGATCCGCCCCAATACCTACACGAATGTGATCTACGTTGGCTCCCACCCGATCGCATAGATTCGCTATTTCATTGATGAACGATAATTTGGTGGCTAGGAAAGCGTTGGCCGCATATTTGGTGAGTTCGGCAGAGGTAATATCCATTGTGAGTATAGGGGCGCCGTTGTCTTGAACGAAGGGACGATACAGATCAGTCATAATGCGCAATGCCCGTTCTGAGTCGGTGCCGATAACTACCCGGTCGGGTGCCATAAAATCTTCAATAGCCAGTCCTTCCCGTAAAAATTCGGGATTGGCAACAACATCAAATGGTACGTTCGTGGTGGCAGCAATGGTTTTACGGACCTTAGCAGCTGTGCCTACGGGCACTGTGCTTTTATTGACAATGATGGTGTAGCTTCGCAAGTAAGGACCAATTTGGGTTGCCACTTTCAAAACATGCGACAGGTCTGCCGATCCGTCTTCATCGGGAGGGGTTGGTAACGCCAGGAAAATTACGCTGCCATGATGGACTCCTTCTTTCAAGTTCGTACTAAACCGAATGCGACCCGCTCGAATATTACGCTGGAGGAGCTCCTTCAACCGCTTTTCATAGATAGTGGGAATCCCTTGCGACAACTTTTCGACTTTCGACTGGTCAATGTCAATGCATAAAACGTCGTTACCGACTTCAGCAAAACACACACCGGCCACCAATCCGACGTATCCCGTCCCAATGATTGTGATGTTCGTCATATGTTTCGGATTCATTACGTGAAATAACGTGCTACTCTAGAGGTTATATATTCTATTTCGTGATCTTTCAATTCAGGGAAAATTGGCAGCGAAATTACTTCCGAGGTAAGTTTTTTACTAATGGGCGTTTCGGTTGTTGCATAATGTTGGTAGGGTTGGTGTTCGGATATGCGCATTGGGTAATACACCTGAGCGGAAATGCCCTGTCCGCGGAGATAGGAAATTAGCGAATCCCGGTCCGAGGCCGGGACGCGAAGGGTATATTGATGGAATACGTGGGTGGAATATGAAGGAATAACAGGCAGTTGGAGTGGGCCTAAGCTTTGCATGTGCGAATGATATTGATGCGCCACTGCCTGTCGTTCGCGGTTGAAGGTGTCGAGATAAGATAGCTTTACGGACAATACTGCTGCTTGCAGGGCATCAAGGCGTGAGTTGATTCCAATGTGATCGTAATAATATCGTTTCCTTTGGCCGTGATTTCGGAGGCTACGGATGCGTTGTCCCAAGGCAGGATCGCGGGTGAAAACAGCCCCTCCATCCCCATATCCCCCTAAATTTTTAGAGGGGAAAAAGGAGAAACATCCGGCGTCGCCGATTGTTCCTACTTTGTGGATGGATCCATTGGCAAACCGATACTGGGCTCCGGTAGCTTGAGCGGTATCTTCAATAATTTTTAGCCGGCGTTCTCGAGCGATTTGCAAAAGGGGCTCCATCGGAGCAGACACTCCAAATAGGTGCACGGGGATGATGGCCACGGTTCGAGGTCCTATAAGGGCTTTAACGGAATTAGGGTCTAAACAATAGGTGTCGGGATCAACGTCTGCAAATACTGGCGTAAGTCCAGCGCGAATTATTGTCTCGACGGTGGCAACAAATGTGAAGTCCGGAACGATTACTTCTGATCTGGGTGGGAAATCCATTGCCAACAATGTCAAGAGGAGGGCATCGGTGCCACTATTGCATCCAATAACTTCGCCGGTGGGGTCAAGGTATTGGGCGAATTCGGTTTCAAAGGATTCAACGGTCGATCCCAGGATGAATTGGGCAGAACGGGCCACTTTAATAAGGGCCTGCTCGATGGGATCTTGTAATCGCCGGTGGGCACGCTTTAGGTCCACCATCGGTATGACTCTCATTTCTAATGAAAATTAGAAAATTGTATCGGAAAGGCGGGCAAAGGTAGTCCTTCACCGTCAAATTACAGTGTAAGTAATGGGTCTCAGTCGTCGGTTGTTGATGAAGGAGTCATGGCTACCTTGCGGTGCATGTGATAGTCGATTGTTGCCTGGACAAACGACACAAACAACGGATGGGGTGAGGCAACAGTACTGTGATATTCTGGATGAAACTGAACACCCACAAACCAAGGGTGGTCGGGTAGCTCGATGGCTTCAATCAGATTCGTTTGGGGGTTGATGCCAGAGAAATGCATCCCTGCGTTTTCAAAATCGGCAAGAAATCGGTTATTAAATTCGAATCGATGGCGGTGCCGTTCATGCACCGTGTTGCGACCATAAATTCGGGCCAGCAAAGAGCCATCACGCAATCGGCATTCATACGCTCCCAACCGCATGGTGCCTCCTTTTTCGGATACCTGTTTTTGCCCTTCCATTAAGTCAATGACGGGATGTGGTGTATGGGGTTCGAATTCAGTGCTGTGGGCATTGGGCCAGTTCAGTACGTTGCGGGCAAATTCGATGACCATGCATTGCATCCCCAGGCAAATACCGAAGACAGGGATACCCCGCGTCCGCCCGTAATAGGCGGCTGCCACTTTACCTTCAATGCCCCGTTCACCAAACCCCGGCGCAATTAAAATCCCGTGAAAAGCATGCAGCCGAACATCGACATTGTCATGGGTGATGCTTTCCGAGGGCAGATAGTGAAGGCGAACTCGTGTTGCTGTTATGGCTCCTGCATGAATAAAGGCTTCGCTGATGGATTTGTAAGCATCCGGAAGCGAGGTATACTTGCCAATAAGGGCAATGTCAATTTCTTGGACAGGATGTTTGATGCGGCGGACAAATTCTTCCCATTCGACCAGATCAATGTGTTGTCGATATTCAAGCCCTAACAGACGCAATGCCACTTGGTCAAGGCCTTCTTGGCGCAGCCGCAGTGGCACTTCGTAAATGGTATTGCAATCGATGGCTTCGATAACTGCGTTATCCGAAACATTACAGAAGCGGGCCAATTTGTGCCGTACCTCGTCAGTAAGTGGCCTTTCGGTGCGGCATACTAACACCTCGGGTTGCACGCCAGATTCTAGCAATTCTTTTACCGAATGTTGGGTGGGTTTGGTTTTAAGCTCTTCTGCCGTTTTGAGGTAGGGGATAAGGGTCAGGTGGAGGGTAATCACTTGACCTTCTCCTTGTTCGTGTTTCACCTGCCGAAGGGCCTCAATAAATGGCAACGATTCGATATCTCCTACAGTCCCTCCAATCTCAACAATCAGGATGTCGAGCCCTTCAGCCGCCATTTGATAGATCCGACGTTTGATTTCATCCGTAATATGGGGGATCACCTGCACGGTTTTCCCCAAAAAATCGCCCCGACGCTCCCGAGAGATTACTTCCCAATACACCTGACCCGTGGTGGCATTGTTTTTTCGACTGGTGCGGATATTAAGAAATCGCTCATAGTGCCCTAAGTCAAGATCAGTTTCCGCTCCATCTTCCGTCACGTAGCATTCGCCATGTTCATATGGATTGAGCGTACCGGGGTCAATGTTAATGTAGGGATCTAACTTGAGGATACTGACCTGGTAGCCATGGGCTTGAAGTAGGCGCCCCAATGAAGCACACAATATACCTTTACCCAATGAAGAGGTGACCCCGCCGGTGACGAAAATGAATTTAGGCGCACCGCGATTCATGAGTCTCGATTAGGCGGAGTACTCGATGATAGTCTTCGATGGTATCAATGGCATGCGAAGTATGGGAAGTGGTGATCACATGAATAGGAAGTCCATGGTCGAGCCAACGGAGTTGCTCGAGGTTTTCGGAATCTTCTAATGAAGAGGGTGGTAGGCACTGAATAGTTGATATCAGTTGCCGAGGGAATCCGTAGATGCCGATATGTTTCCAATATTGGCGTGCTCCATGGGGAATGGATGCCCGGGAGAAGTAAAGGACTTGTCTGCTTTGGCCAAAAACTACCTTGACCGTGTCAGGATCGGTAACTTCAGTACCTGAAGCAACGCATGCAGCAGTAACAATCACTTCCGAATGCTTCATGTATTGAATAATATCATCAATTAAATGAGGACTGATAAGGGGCTCGTCGCCTTGGACGTTGATCAACCCGTCCCATTGTTTTCCCTGGTTCGTGAATTGAACAAATGCCGCTAAGCACCGTTCAGTTCCATTCCGAAAGTCCCCTTTCAAGTGAAGGCAGTTGCCACCATGTTGCGCCATTACCTTGCAAATTGTCTCGTCTTCGGCAACAACCCATACCTCATCAGCGATACTCCGAATTACCTGGCGGTAAGTTTGGACAATTACAGGGACTTCTCCCAGCGGTAACAACAGCTTGTGGGGAAGTCGTGTAGATCCTATTCGAGCAGGAATAAGCGCCGCAATCCGCATGCGGCAAATTTAAGGGCTGCTGGCTTGCCTTATGCTTTCCGCCATAAAACTTAGTGAGATCCCAAATGGATAAAATGAAGGAATTATCTATTCTTCAGGGGGAACCTCCACCACAATGGTTACTTCGTCTCCATTGGGAATCTTGACATGGGCGGTATGGATACCCAGCGTTTTGATTTCATGAGTAATGGAAATATCGTGGCGATCAACTTCGATTTGATGATCGGCCAGTGCTTTGGCAATAATGGCAGGAGTTACTGACCCATAGAGTTTCCCTTCCGAGCTTGCACGCATGGGTATGAGTAGGCGTACAGCTTGAAGTCGTTCTTTGAGACTTCGCGCCCGTTCTTCCATGGCCTGACGACGGGATTCTGCTTCCGCTTTCATTCGTTCAATCCACCTGCGATGCATGGCAGTAGCAGGCACTGCTAATCCCTTGGGTATCAAGTAATTACGGGCATAACCGGGACGCACCCGTACCACTTCGCCTTTAATGCCTAAGTTGGGTATGTCTTCTTTCAAAATGACTTCGATAGGATTTGCCATGACTCCGCCCTTGATTATTTGAAGTTCCCATCGGCTACAAATGGTAACAATGCCAAATGGCGAGCCCGTTTGATGGCTTGCGCCAATCGCCGTTGATATTTAAGGGATGTGCCCGTGTAACGACGCGGCTTGATCTTCCCGAATTCATCCACGAAATGCTTCAAAAACTCGGGGTCTTTATAATCTATGTACTTGATGTTGTGTTTACGAAACCAACAGTAACGCTTGCGTTTTGGACGTTCCCACGTGTCAATGTTAATGAAGATGTTTTTTCGTGCTCCAGGACTCAGTGTCATAAGCAAG
>CAYVLB010000021.1:0-19638 GCA_964452325.1 uncultured Sphingobacteriales bacterium
CATCCCCAAGCGATTCGCAACAGCTTAGGGACGGTGTTTACTGTACCGTGGGTACAATGGTCATCGAAAAAAGCCCTAGACCAGCTTCATCACCACCATGTTCACATTGCGGTGGCTACGCCGGAAGCCGATCATACCCTATGGGCAACCCGATTGGATGGCCCCGTGGCCATCGTCGTAGGAGCCGAACATGCGGGCGTGCCCTCCTTGTGGAGAGCAGCTGCCGATGTAACGTTTTCAATTCCGATGATGGGACGTGCCGATAGCCTGAATGTTTCGGTATCGGCCGCGTTGGCACTTTACGAAGTTCAGCGACAAATTCATGAGCGCGGTGCCTAAATGTGAAATCCGGCAGCAAAACGCACAATGCCCCGACGGAGTGAGCGATCGCGGGTAGTGGCTTGATTAAAGGTGGTCTGTTGAAGCTGGATCGATACTGGCTCCATCCATATTTCCAAATAAAATTGGTGGGTAGGAAACCATCGAATGCCCCATTCAACGCCTACATTGGCTTGAATGGTCGTTTGTTGCCATGTTTCCATGTGCTGCCAATTGATGTGTCGGTAGGCAGCTTCAAGGTCTGCTCCAATAAACCATGACAAGGTAAAAGGAGGCTCACCAAAAAATTGTGTGTGCAAATCATAACTCGCATAGACAGCTCCCCCCTTGAGATCATAACGAAGTGGTATGGAGTCTTCATAAGCGGATTGGCGATGATGAAACAGGTGGGTAATGCCCACTTTCAAATGGCGCCCCCCTTGAAAGCCGCGTACATATGCCGGCAGAAAGCCTGTCCATTGACGCAGATTTTCGAACTTTAGCGTAGAGTCATCCTCAACGGTGAAACGCGAAGGGACCAGCGTAATCGGGATATTGAATTGGATGCCATGAAAGGAGCGCAAATAGGTTGAGTCGTCAAACCGAACCCATTGATATTCCATGGGAGACTCTTGGGCAGATAGGATGACACTCCCACTGAAAATCCCAAAAACAATTTTACTTATTTTGCTTATCCACTGAAATAGATGAGGTGCTTTCATATCGAAGCAGGTTTTTACGTCCCAAAGGTAAGTGCCGTTCTGGGGTAGGGTGGAAAAGTCGATGTTGGGTGATGGGTTTGCTGTGGGGTTGTGTTGCGAAGGTAGACTTTCTTCCCCCAACGGTTATTCCGTACGATTCGATGGCTGCTTTTCTTGCAGACGTGCATCGGCTGGAGGTGATGATCCAAACCCATAGTTGGCATGCAGACAGTGCCCGCTATCGGGCCATGCCAATTTATTATCAGATCATGCAGCGGCATGGCATCGACCCAACACGGTTTCGCCAAAGTTGGGACTATTACTTGACTCATCCCCATCACATGGACAGTGTCTATGTTCGGGTAATTCAGCGATTGCGTGCACAAATTCCATCATCCAACCTACCGTAATGCATCTTTGCACAAGATGTCAAATCCGACCGAAAAGATTTTAATTGCGGATTTTGGGTCGCAATACACTCAACTGATTGCCCGGCGTATCCGGGAATTGGGTGTGTTTAGCGAGGTGATTCCGTTTCATCGCCTGGAGGCTAGTCAGCCACCAGAAGTGCAAGCGATCATTTTGTCGGGCAGTCCGTATGGCGTGCATGATACTGGTGCTCCCCGGCTTCCCGCGCGCTTTTGGGAGGAGGTTGCTGTGCCGGTGTTAGGGATTTGCTATGGAATGCAGCGGATGATGATAGACTTGGGAGGGGAAGTGACACCTGCGGTTCACCGAGAGTATGGGCGAAGTTGGCTTGAACAAACAGTAGAAGATGTGATTTGGCAGCACATACCGTCGCCGATGGTAGTATGGATGTCGCATGGAGATACGATCATCAAGGTGGCTCCTGCATTTGAGGTTATCGGACAAACCGACCGGATCCCGGTGGCGGCAGTGCGTCATCGAGCGCGTCCATGGTGGGGTCTTCAATTTCATCCAGAGGTCATACACACTGAATATGGGCGTCAAATCTTGGATAATTTTATCACAGTTGTGGGATGTCGGCGAGGATGGACACCAGATCAATTTATCGAAACCACCGTTGAGGAAGTTGAGCGTATGGTGGGACCTAATGAAGAAGTCGTTATGGCGTTGTCGGGGGGAGTGGATTCAACGGTGGCAGCGGAACTCATTCATCGAGCAGTGGGCGACCGCCTTCATTGCCTGTTTGTGGATACTGGACTATTGCGTAAGGGCGAATTTGAAGCGGTGATGGCTGCTTATGCACAACTCCATTTACCGGTGGAGGGGCGCCGAGCAGCCGAACGGTTTTTGGAAGCGTTGGCGGGGGTAACCGATCCGGAATCTAAGCGAAAGATCATCGGACGGCGTTTTGTCAGGGAATTTGAAGATTATGCCCGACGATTTCCAAAAGTGCGCTGGCTGGGACAAGGAACCATCTATCCAGATCGTATCGAATCAGTGGCGGCATCAGGAGGACCTGCCCAAACTATTAAGTCGCATCATAATGTGGGCGGTTTGCCTGAACATATGACGTTGCGATTGGTTGAACCGCTCCGATGGCTCTTTAAGGATGAGGTGCGACGGGTAGGCTTGGCGTTGGGAATTCCGGAAGACTTTCTCAAGCGTCATCCCTTTCCGGGACCAGGCTTGGCCATCCGCATTTTGGGAGAAGTAACACCCCAACGTGTTCGACTCCTTCAACAAGCAGACGCTATTTTTATTGATGCTTTGCGACGCCATGGATTGTATGATCAAATTTGGCAGGCAGGTGCTGTGCTGTTGCCCGTTCGCTCGGTGGGAGTAATGGGGGATGAGCGGACGTATGAGCAGGTTGTGGCGTTGCGGGCCGTCCATTCAGTAGATGGCATGACCGCCGATTGGTTTCCCATCCCTCATGAAATACTGGGTGAAATTGCCAATGAAATTATCAACCGCGTACGTGGGATAAACCGTGTAGTATATGACATCAGTTCGAAGCCGCCTGCGACTATTGAGTGGGAATAGGATCGGCTGGATAGTAGTATTGTCTATTCTGATGATAGGGGGGTGTGAAGCATTGCGTCGTATGCCGGCTCCGCATCCCCTTCCCCCTTCTCCGACACAGGATACGATGGTGAAAACACTAGATACTATCTTGCCTCCGTCACCAACCCGACCCCAATACCATGCAGCATATGATTTTATCTATCTAATGGAGGGGCCTTCCGATAAGCTGGACCGAAATTCGATGCGGAGCATCGAAGTGTTTCGTGGGGGGGTGGTGGCAGCTGAAGTTTTGAAAGATTGCGGGTTGTCGCTACGGATGCGGCTGGCATCGAATTTGGAATGGGCAGGGCTATCGTCCGATTCGTCCGTACTTTTTGGTCCATTTTGGCGTACGGCACCGATTGTGGATTCGATATGTCGATCCGTCGGATGTAAACAGGTGGTGGGTGGTCAGGTGGCTTTCGATACAGTGGGAGGAGAGATGCTTCGGATCGTGATTACGCCATTGCCTGCGATGCTGGGTGCCGTTGTTGCTCAACGCATTGACCGCCGATATTCCCATTGGCGGGTAGTGGTGATGTTAGACCGGACGGATTCGACACGGCTTCCCTACTTCGAGCAGTGGCTGGCGGGTTTCAAAACAGCGGCCACACAGTTCGGATTGCAATGGGATGTACGCTACCTCTCGCCCCGTGAGGTGAGTTGGCGGCGGGTAGGCCTTCGACTTCGTCCGACTACATCCGACTCGCATGTGGTAGTGGTCCTTGCAGTGAATCCCGAATTTGTTACCGGCATTCTCTCGTATTTAGTAGAAAAAACCACCAAGGTCAACAAAGCTAAATTGGGACAGGATACTGTACTCCCTGTGGTTGCCGTTGGCCTACCCCAATGGCAGCGATTTGCCCACGTGGAACCTGAAATTTGGAATCGGTTGAAGGTAGAAATAGCCACTACCTATTATGTAGATTATCATCGGCCTGATGTTCAACGTTTTGTGAAAGCCTATCGGAAACGTTTTGCTACTGAACCCTCTCCTTATGCATTCTGGGGATTTGATGCTACTTTGCTTATAGGAAAAGTATTGCGTCGGGGAGGGGCCAAGTGGGATCACACTTTCCCTGCTTTCGGGATCCCAATGCTCTCAACACAAAGCCGATTTGAACGTTTGCCCCAGGGGTGGGTTAATCGGCATGTGTGGGTGCTAAAGTTTCTGAACTATCGCTGGTATCCTTTGGATAGTAGGTTTTAAGGCATTCCAGTGCCATTCGGTAAAATAGCAAGCGGCGTCGAACCGTGTGAATTTCGGCAGATATGAACCAGCTGATCACCAATGCGGTGCCGATCGAACCCACAGCACCCCAGCTCTGCCAGAACGCCATGCTTGGATATACGACATATAACCCCCCAAGGGTAGTTGACAACCAGAATAGGGCTGTGAATCGAAGCCGCATAAGGCGTTCTAAACTTGCATGCCAGTATGCTTCCTGTGATCGAATAAATTCCAAGGAAGGCGATGCAAAACCTTGCATTTCTTCGGCAGTCAATGAGACGTCGGGGGTCAGATAGGTTGAAATCAAGTAGCGGATATACGCACTCATCGGATGCGTAGCTTCATGCCCGGTTGGAGAGCGGTGGGGTCAATCGCTGGATTGAGGCGACGCAATGTTTCGATCGAGATATTTAATCGGCGGGCGATTCCGTAAAACGTATCACCGGCTTGGACTTCATAGTATGTGGCATCAGCAGGGGGGGTAGGTGGAGGGGAGCGAAGGATAGAATAGGGATTGATGTAGAGGGTATCGCCGGGATGAATTGTCGATTCTGGTGACAGCTGATTCAGGCGTCGGAGCTCCTCAACGGTGGTTTGATAACGGATGGAAATTTGATAGAGGGTTTCCCCCGGATTGACCACGTGAAAAGTGGGGGCAGTGGAATCGGCAGGTGGATGGTGAACCGAAGGAGAGGGACGAGCAGGAGATAGCTGATTTGGGGGGGGGGTAGAACGCGCTGGCAGTTCGGACGGGTTAAACCGTTTAGGTGGTGGATCACATTTTGATCGCAAACACAAACGCTCACCCGGTAAGGGTTCCATCCCTTCAGGAAGTTGGTTGTATTTACGCAAGGTGCTGAGCCGAACTCCATACATCTGTGAGATCCAATGAATGGTTTCCCCGCTGTTAACGACATGATACTTTTTGGGACCCTTTTTCTTTTTAGGTTTGAGATAGAGGATTAAACCTGATTGGAAAGAATCGACGGAGGAGGGAAGGTCGTTGTAGCGTAGCAGCTGGTTAGGGCGCAGTTGATATTTTACAGCAATTTTCCATTTGGTATCTCCTGTCCGCGTGCGGATGGCGGGAATTCCGTTGTGAAGGAAGACTCCCGGTGGCAATGGGTGGCCCATTCGAATAGCCCATCCAGTAGTAGGTTGGGAGGAGGACAGGGTGATGGTTGCTGCGGTATCTTTCGATGAATTGACCAACTCACTTCCTATTTTGGGCATCGGCGCACGACGCAGGCTGGCTTCGTCAAACCGATGTAGCTGATATTGTTCGATGAGGCGAATCAGGTGGTGCGCATATTGTGGGTTGGTAGCATAGCCTGCTTTCTTCAGCCCATAAGCCCAGCCTTTGTAATCGGTTGGATCCAACAAAAACAGAAACCGGTAGCGGGGGTTGTTTCGCAAGAAATCGGAATGATCTCGGTATGAATCTTCAACCGAAGGATATCGCCGAAAACATTCGTTAGGGTGATCGTCGTCGATATATATCTTACGTCCCTGCCAGTCAGTTTTACATTTGATGCCAAAGTGATTGTTGCCTCTAACGGCTAATTTACTCCGACCATAATCTGATTCTAACATCCCTTGAGCCAAGGTAATGCTTGCTGGGACGCCTGAGCGTCGCATTTCTTTGACTGCGAGGGGGGCATATTTTTGGAGGTAGCTATACGCCCGTTCTTGCATCGTTCCCGAAGGAGGCGGGGTATGACGAGATAGCCGGCACCCTCCGGTGCTGATGATCAACAATAAGCCCACAAACCATCTGACTTGCTTCATTGTATAATCACCATTTGAATTCCATCACGCAAGGGCACTAACACGTTCATAACGTCGGGGTCAGTGGTAACGAGCTCATTCATCTGATGAATGCCATGGCTGTCTTTGTCATCCGGTGCTGTTACCCGTCCACTCCATAGCGCATTGTCGAAAAGAATAATTCCTCTTTTTCGCATTTTGGGTTTCAATAGCTTAAAATATCGGGGGTAATTGGGTTTATCGGCATCAACAAAGGCAAGATCGATGGGCCCCTTTATCGACGATAATAGGTGGACGGCATTGCCCAGGTGGAGATGGATGCGGTGCTGATACGGTGTTCGCCGCCAGAACTCACGGGCAATATGGGCATACGCTTCGGATATTTCGAAGGTAACCAGGCGCCACACACCCTCCATCGCTGCGGCCATGCATAGGGCCGAGTGCCCGGTGAAGGTCCCGATCTCGACGATTCGTTGAGCACCTACGATTCGGGTCATCAACTGCAACCACATGCCTTCAAGGGGGCCTGTTAGCATCTGGGGCATGGAGGTGTGGGTAGCGGTATATTCTGCCAACTCTTGCAATATGGCCTTTGGCTCTGGATGGGTGCTATGCTGATGAAGGTAATCTTCGAGGGCTTTCGGCAAAAAGTGCATTGATCAGGTGCTATGAGGTTATGCGCGAGAGGATCTGTTGGGCATGTTCCTTCACTTTCACCCGCTTAAAGATGTGAAAAATCGTTCCCGTCTCATCTACTAAAAAAGTCGTTCGATGAATCCCAATGTATGTTTTGCCGTATAATTTCTTTTCGCCCCATACGCCATAGGCTTCAGCTACCGTATGATCCTCATCGCTGAGGAGATCGAATGGGACGTGATATTGATCTGCAAACTTGCGATGCGACTCTACCGAATCAGGGCTGATGCCTACCACTTCCAACCCTGCTGCGCGTAGGGCATCATAATGACTGCTAAGGTTGATGGTTTCGTGAGTACATCCGGGTGTAAAATCTTTTGGATAGAAATAAATCACTAATTTCTTGCCTGTAAAGTCCGAACGTCGAATAATTGTTCCCTGTTGATTGGGCAGGGTAAAATCTGGGGCGACATCCCCTACTTTTAAGTGTGTCATGGTACGTTCTATTTTTTAATAGCGAAGATATGGAGTATCTATCGAATGGGCATGGCATACCGACCGCCGTCTGGGGAACGAAATTCAAAGAGACAAGGAAAACAGGGTCGGCTTGGTTGAGGGATGAATGTGGTGCCTGGCGGTATCGCATGTTCTTGAATAACACGTCCAAAGGGGTCAATGATGCGGAGATACCAGGAGTGGGAGGTAGCAATTGTCCATCCGTGTGGTGTGGTGATTACATGAGGGATGGGGAGGTTGGGTGCAGGAGGCTGCCCGATCCCCATCCAGGGCGTGTGTGTTATTACGTGCTGTTCGGGTATCCAATGATCGGGATCCACTATCAGTTGGGAAACCGTTCCATTAACCTTTACAGCGGTTGTCCCCGTTGGCATGATGCGAGTATCGTGAACACCACTTCCGTCGGCATATCGGATGGGAAGGGAAATATCAAAGCGTGGGACGGATGGATGACTGGTTTGCTGGTTGACCTGGATATAGAGTGTATCTTCGACCTGACTCCATTGGAGGGTATAGATAGGGTATCCTTCCCCATACACCCATTGTCGGAAAAAGCTATCTAGATCAAGGCCACTGAATGTTTCCATAAAATGCTGGAACGAATCGGTAGTAATGGTCCCAAAGGCAAACACTTGCTGATAGGCTTTCAAGGCTGCAAAGAAGGTGGAGTCACCCATTAGGTAGCGTAACATATGGACAACCGCAGCTCCTTTTTGATAAGTGAGTCGATAATTGAAAAGGCGGCCGACGTCGGAGACTTCTTCATCAGTAATATACACGCTACCGCCTGGGGCGGCCATAATGTCATCATGCCAGCGATTCATCTGCCGGCGTGCAGCGATGGCCCCACTGAAGGCTTCTCGTGTGATGATTTCGGCATACGAGGCAAACCCCTCGTTGAGCCAGAGATCATTCCACGTGGCACACGTAACATGATTGCCAAACCATTGGTGGGCAAGTTCGTGGGCGGTCAATGATAGGGAAAAATAGCCTTGAGTAGTCATTGTTTGATGTTCCATGCCCCCCGAGAAAGGCGCCATACAATGGCCATATTTTTCTTTCCAAAATGGATAGCGTCCAAAACGATTGCTGAATAGACGCAGTAAGGCACCAGTGGTATCAATCTGGGCTTGAAAATATCCCAGCGCCTTTGGATATACGTAGTTAACTACTGGAAGGTGGATACTGTCTGAGAGGTAGGCGGTAAAGGTGTAGTCAGTGTATCGGGCTACGCTTACGGAGATGAGGTAGTATGCAATGGGATATCGGGTTTTCCAGTGATAGGTGTGTAATCCAGCATGGGTTGAGATGCTTTCAAGGACTCCATTGGCGCCTATGCGGCATCCTACGGGAACGGTTGCGTCGATAATTACGGAATCGGCCTTGTCGTCGAGCTCTTGTTTGCAGGGAAACCAGCCGTCTGCTTCGTCGGGTTCTGTAAGGGTGTAAGTGACCCGATTGCCCCATGTAGGTGACTGCTTGTTGAAAAGCCCTTCCTGGGCAGTACCATGATAAAAAACGTCTACACGAAGCGTCTCAGACGGAGAAAGAGAAGTTACAAGGGGAAGGTCCCGCTCGCTTCCATTCGTGATAACGGTAAGATAAGTATTATCGTTGAGGACGATGCTATCGATGGTGAGGGCAGGGTGCAGCTCAAACGAAAAAGTATCAAGGGTATCGACTAAATGGGCGTATATGGTGGTGTGCCCTGTGATATTAGTTGAAAGGGTATCCAGTGTAATTCGGATATGATAGCAATGAATATCATATCGGGCCATTCGGTTCCGATGTTCGGGCGTTCCGGTTTGGTAGCGGGCTTCAAAATGTCGTTGCCACTGATTTACACGGTGTGTTCGGCACGCTTGGCCACTTTCAAGTTGCCCGTGTGTGGCAATAGTTACTCCGAAGATTACCGGACAACAAGCTAACAACCATCGCATGCATGCAAAGGTATTGCATTTAAGGGGCTACGCCTTTTAGCAACGTAATTCCAATCGGACATTCCATGCATTTTCGTGGGCTACAGTACCTTCGGAACATATAGAGAACTCCTTGTGAGTGCAGTGCTGAATGGGTTGAGAATCCGGCCGAAACATAGCGTCGGGCGATGTGGTGCTGCTCGGCGGGAAGCCGATCCCACAGTTTGATAGCTTGCTTACGCAGTTGAGGTAGCTGCTGATGCAATCCGTACGCATATTGTAGTGGTGCTGCCACATTGATGAGGAGCATGGTTTGCCACTGGCGTCCTAATCCCGGAGCTTTTTTTAAGTAAGGGCGTCCCCAGTAGTAATGACGTTGCCAATAATGGCTGAGAGGAACGTGTACGAGTCGGGCAATGGATTGGAGTGAGTCCGCGGACAGTAGTGGCCGAAGAAAATCTCCGTGGTGATGAATGAAAGCTGCCAGTTGGGCAATGCGAACGGTTGGGAAATTAGCGGGTCGGAGGCGTGCCATCTTCCATTGAAGCATGGGTCGGCGTAGTGCGTATTTGTGTTGAAGGAAATTAAACTCCCGTTGCAGCATTCGGCTGTAGTTATCGGATGGTACATCTGGAAGCAGTCCTGCCATTCCAAACAGGAGTGCCTCAACTTGATCCAATTGGTCGCGGTGCTTCCACAAAATGTGGATGGGCAAATGGAGGGCAAGTGCCTCAAAGGCATCGATATTGGGTCCACTCCCCATATAGCGCACCATCCATCGATAGGCAGTACCTTCCCAATGGTGGCCGCCTTGGGCAAGCCAATCTAAAATACGTTGTGCCTGCCCATGGAGGCGATTAAGTCCGGCCCGTTCAAGGGTACTTTGAATCACTGGTCGGTGGGACTCATCCAATAAGGGGCCGCACATTGGAATGTGAGAAGTGTGCAAGAGTTGGTCCCATTTCTCCATCACGTCTTTCCGCACATAGTCTTTGATAGGCAGCAAGGGCAAAGTATGGCCTGCTTGTTCTGAGGCATTCCAAACCACATGTAGGATTACATTTTGATAGTGGACGTGGCGATGATGTCCGTGGCGTTGCCAGTCAGCGGGCCTTACGTCCACTTCAACATGACCCCGCCATCGAATGCCTCCAATTTCGATGTCGGCATCCAAGAAGTCGGGGCCTTCATGGACATTGGGTGTACCCGGTGATCGGACTTTAATTTCCCGACCGTCGGTAGTTTCCAAAGGGCGATGCCACAGTTGCCAACGCCAACAATGATGAAGGAACGCTTCCGGTATTTTCATACCTGCTGTCTGCATCCAAAGGTAATAAAAGCCTTGCTTGGATTACAGATATTGTAATTTCGCCACCAAGTTAACTTGTCATCATCCGTGAAGACACGCATCACAAAAGAGCAATGGCTCCGTTGGTATGAGGATATGCTTTTCTACCGCAAGTTTGAAGAAAAATGTGCTCAATTATATGGCCAACGCAAAATCCGGGGATTCCTCCATCTTTACATCGGGGAAGAGGCAGTAGCAGTAGGTATTGCCTCAGCACTTAAGCCGGGAGATAAGATGATATCGGCATATCGTGAGCATGTGCAGGCAATGGTGATGGGCACCGACCCCAATGCGGTAATGGCCGAATTGTATGGGAAGAGTACCGGAAGTTCCAAAGGCAAAGGTGGATCAATGCATATTTTCGATAAAGTCCATAACTTTTATGGAGGACATGGTATCGTAGGCGCCCAGATTCCCATAGGGGCGGGGATTGCGATGGCTGAAAAATATCGGAAAACCGGCAACATTTGCGTAACTTTTTTCGGTGATGGAGCAGCTTTTCAAGGGGCATTGCATGAAACATTCAATATGTCGGCCAAATGGGGATTGCCCGTGCTATTCGTGCTTGAGAATAATCGATATGCAATGGGCACTGCCGTTGACCGCATTAGTGCCGTTTCCGAATTGGCCCATTTGGGCGCCACGTATGGCATCCAATCGAAAAGTATCAACGGGATGGATGTGGGGGAAGTCTACAAAGCGGCACGTGAAGCGGTCGAATATGTGCGAGAATTATCCAAACCATATTTTCTGGAAGTAAAAACCTATCGTTACCGTGGTCACTCTATGAGTGACCCTGCCAAGTATCGTACCCGTGAGGAAGTAGAGTCTTATAAACGCCAAGATCCCATTGAACGATTGCGTACGGTGCTGATCAAAAAGAAATATGTAACTGAAGAATCGTTAAAAGTGATTCAACAACGCGTCCAACAGCGCGTGGAAGCAGCTGTGCGATATGCCGAAGAGTCTCCATTTCCCCCGCCTGAGGAACTCTATACTGATGTATATCGTCAATCCGATTATCCATTCTTGGACTAAGGGACGTTAAATTTGCCGCCCCTACGTTAGCTAATTAATTCAGGGTTATTATGGCACGAAAATCTCGTCAACATCACGAGCAAGGCGAAGTTGTATTTGAAGAAGTTGCTCCAGATGGGAATGGTCAAGGCGGGCTGATGAAATGGGTATTGGCCCATCGCGAAAAAATCTCTTATGTTGTTGGAGGCATTGCCGTGGCGATATTGGGTTACTTTGCTTATCGGAATTTTGTTATCAAACCTCAACAAGAAGAAGCCCTCTCATTTTTCACTCAAGCAGAGCAATATTTTCTGGTAGATTCGTTCCAACAAGCTGCGTATGGATCAGGGGCGGTGATGGGATTTGTTGATATTGCCGAGGAATATGGAGCAACTCCTGCGGGTAATGCTGCTGCACTCTATGCTGGACTGGCATTGCGTAATCTTGGCCAATTTGATGAAGCCCTGACATATCTGGAAGCATTCGATCCCCCTACAGCCTTGATGGAAGTAATTAAAGAAGGGGCAATGGGTGATGTCAAGGCGGAGCTTCGGCATTACGCTGAAGCCGCTCACCATTACGAAGCAGCGGCTACCCGATTTCAAAATGAAGCCTTTACGCCCTTCTATTTGTTCAAAGCCGGCCTGATGCACGAGTGGAGTGGGAACTATGAGGAAGCCGTTGAATGGTACCGGCGCCTCCAACAGGAATATCCACAGGCTCCTACTGCCGCTACCATCAAAGGTTATATCGCTCGGGCGGAAGCCAAAGCAATTGGTGCCGGCCAATGAAAGGAGGAGATGCCGTTGGGCAGATTGTTCCATCGGATGCGGTAGGCATCCTGGATTCCGTGGCTATCGTGGCCACTCGATGGCATGTAGATGTGGTGGACGCTTTGATAGCAGGAGCTCGTGAAGCCATCATCAGTCGAGGGATTGCTGAAACTGCGGTTCCCGTGTTGTATGTCCCCGGCGCATTTGAATTACCATTGGGTGTACAGACCGTTCTTCAACGCTACCGCATTGAGCAACAACTCAAGGGCAACTTCCATTATGCTGTAATAGCTATCGGATGCATTATTCGAGGTGAAACGCCTCACTTTCACTACATTGCCCGTAGCACGACCGATGCCCTTATGCAGTTGGCTTTGAAGCACCACGTGCCCATAGGATTTGGAGTATTGACTACCGAAACCAGGGAACAAGCGTTGGCACGGGCTTCTCAGATGAATAACAAAGGGCGAGAAGCAGCAGAGGCAGTTTTGGCGATGGCAAAGATGATGGCAAACCAATGATCCAGTAGGCCAGTCCTACATTGCATGTAGAATCATATGTGCGGAATATGTGGGGTATTTTCATGGCATGATCCGATCACGACCCCTCAGGTGCGTCGGAGTATTCGGGCGATGACGGACCTAATAGCTCATCGTGGTCCCGATCATGAAGGATATTGGGAAGATCCCCTGCATCAGCGGCTAACTCTTGGATTTCGCCGACTCTCAATAATTGATCTTTCTAAAGCAGGGCATCAACCCATGACTTCAATTAATGCCCCATCTGTGATTGCTTTTAATGGCGAGATATATAACTTTCAACAACTCCGACGTGACCTTGAAGCAAAAGGCGTACGTTTTCGTTCGAAAACCGATACCGAAGTATTACTTGAGGTGCTGAACCAATGGGAAGAAGATGCCTTGCCCCGACTTAATGGCATGTTTGCCTTTGCATGGTATCACTATGAAAAACAAAAGCTAATATTAGCCAGAGATCATGCAGGCATCAAACCACTTTATTACTATATAGTGCCTCAGCAGGGAATTGTGTTTGGATCACAATACAATCAACTGCTCTATGCGCCCTGGGGAATGCCACAGCATGTGGATCCTGAGGTGTTGTATACGTACCTAAAGATTCATTACATTCCCCCGCCATTGGGTCTTTTAAGAGAGACAGGGCAATTACGACCTGGTGAAATGATGGTTGTGAGACCGGGTCGACAAGTCCGTTGCTGTCGGTGGTGGGAATTGCCGAAACAATCTGTGGATCAGTGGAAGGCTACCGAAGCAACAAACGCCGTAGAATCGGCATTACGAAATGCTATTCAGCGCCAACTGGTAGCAGACGTACCCGTTGGGACGTTCTTGTCTGGTGGAATCGACTCGCCCCTTGTCACTGCCATAGCTGCTCAATCCGTGAATCATCCCATCCAAACATTTACGATTGGAAGTAAAAACTGGTGGCAAGATGAATCGACGCAAGCCCGCCGATATGCCCAGGCTTTGAATGTGAAACACCATCTACAAGTCCTTACCTCCGATCAAATGATTGCCCTTATTGATGAAATTTTACCCCTTCATCATGAACCATTGGCAGACTATTCTACGATCCCAACTTATTTGGTCAGCCGCATGGCACGTCGTCATGTGGTGGTAGCACTCAGCGGTGACGGTGGCGATGAACTGTTTTTTGGGTATATCCGTCCCCGATCCCTTACCATGAATGCTGATGATTGGCGCCATCCCCGATGGGTTCGTATTCTTTTGTATGCACTTGGGAAATACGGGTTAATACGTCCGAGAAACAGTTCACTGGTATTTGCAAACCCCGGTGAATACTACCGCGAAGTCAATGCCCGCACCCGAGATCAAGATCTCCGTAAATGGGCACCTGACCTGCCTGGATATCCTGACAGGCTGGATATTTTTCATTTTGAAGGCCAGCCTACCCTTCAGTCATTGCTGGAGTTTTCTCGATATGCCGAGTACTATGGCCAACTGCAACGTGGCCTTCGTAAGGTTGACCTGGCATCCATGCAATGTAGCCTTGAAGTGCGAGTACCCATGCTTGACAGGGAAGTGATCGATGCTGCCCTTCGTATCGACCCGGCTACGCAAATAGATGATAGGCAGGGTAAGAAAATCTTGCGAACCTTGCTCCAGCGCTATGTTCCACCACATGTGATTACCGTGGAGAAACGCGGATTTTCGGTGCCCTTGGGACAATGGCTCCGTACCTCCTTGCGTGGACGTGTCGAAGATCTTCTCTTTGAGCACGACCTGTTTCCTAACGGAGTTTTTGACCGTCACCAACTCCGCCGTTATTGGCAGGAACACCTCCAAGGACGCCGTGACTTGAAATGGACCATTTGGACGTTAATGGTCCTTCAATATTGGGCCCATCATCACTTGAATGCTGCGCGCCGTTTTCATCAACAATTACTGCACGGATGAAAGGTGCCATAGGTGACTGGCTGATAATCCCTGCTGGTGAGCACCCGCCTTTGCAAGGGCGGGACAGGGCATCCTGGGAGGCTGTTCATCACACCCCTTCGGCTACGTTGTGGGTTACCTATCCTTCTACGAACTGGCAGGGTTGGCCTTTTGCGTCATTCGAGACCCCGCAATACAAGGGATGGATTTGTGGCGAATTGTGGCCCGGCGGCGTCTCATCATTGGCAGAAGTGTTCGAACGGCCCGACCAGGCTCGCCACCTCAACGGCTATTTTATAGGGATAGCTGTTGATAAGAAGAATGCCCAATGGCAAGTCATTACCTCCCGTTTTGGGCTTGTGCATGCGTATTATTCCCTCAATGATCGGCGCATTGGCAGCTACTATCCGGTGGTTGCCTATGGTGCCGACGACCTCGACTGGGAAGGTATCACTGCTTTTTTCCAAATGGGATTTTTCCATGGCCATCACACCTATTTTCAGGGAGTATCTATTTTGCCGATGGCCACTCGGAATATTTTTTCTCCCAATTTGGATGAATGCCAGTCGCAGCGCTATTGGCATTGGGAACACCACCCCGACCTGCGTCTATCCTTTCCACGTGCCGTCGAAGCATTTGGCGAAGTGTTTCATCAGGTGATCAACGATGCCGTTTGGGAAGGACGGATTGGCTTGCCCATCTCCGGTGGACTCGATAGTCGATCTACCGTAGTGCCCATCAGCCAACCCTCCCAATACAATCGCCTTAAAGACCGGATTTGGAGCTATTCCTACGGCTATACTGATGACTCCATTGAGACAAGGATATCTCGGGAAATTGCGGATGCCGTCGGCCTTCCCTTTCAAGCCTTTACCATTCGTCCGTATTTATTCGATCAGGCAGAGCGTGTTTTTGAATGGACCGAAGGTTTTCAAGATATCACCCAGTGCAGACAAGCCTTTGTCCGGGACGAATTGGCACAACATACCGATGTGCTCGTTGGTGGCCTGTGGGGTGATGTCTGGCACGATGAAATGGGGTTTTTACATCATCCCCCGACAGGCAATGACGAATTGGCCGTTGAGGTGCTGAAAAAAATGAGCAAACGCGGATACAGGTGGTTGGTCAAGCATGTAGTGCGTCCCAATGTGGATATGCTCCCTACCGAGCCGCTGCTCCACCATATTCATGTCAAATTGACCACCCTGCAGCACATCCGAGATGTTGACTTTCGTGTCAAGGCCTATAAAACCGAGGAATGGTCTTTTCGGTGGAGTATTCCCCCCATACGGGTTTTTCAATCGGGTACATTGCCCAAGCTGGTTTTTTATGATACGCGGCTGACGGACTTTTTCCAAGCGGTTCCCACACAATACCTTTCCGGAAGACGCCTTCAAATCGAATATATTAAACGATTTTCGCCAGAACTGGCCCGCATTCCGTGGCAGGTTTATGGTGTGAATCTCTATTGGTATCGCTACTTTAATTCCTGGCTGCTGCCATTGCGAGCATGGCGGAAGTTGGTGCGAATCTTGAGGCGCCAGTGCATCGTTCAACGCAATTGGGAAGTTCAACTCTTGTTCTCTGAACGAGAAAGGAACCACTTGCGCGATTGGCTATTGGACCCCGCTCTGCCCCTGCATCATTATGTAGAGCGCCGCGAGACAGAAAAGCTGGTCGATCAATTCCTTTCATTAAATGCTCCTGATGGTGCCATCGGATACACCGTCAGTATGCTGCTCACGTTTTCGATGTGGCTAGAACTTGTAGCACAGAAAATTCGCGGCAAAAGCTCCTCGGGAGGGACTTGAACCCCCGACCTGGTGGTTAACAGCCACCCGCTCTAACCAACTGAGCTACCGAGGAAAAATTTCGGCTGCAAATTTAACACCTTCTTTACTCAAAGGTTCACCTGACAAAAATTTAACTCTTTTTTTGCACTCCTATATTTGCCCGGCGCATCTGGCCATGCTTCAATGAAAATTACCGAGGTCAAATTTGATTGCCGCCACTTTCAAGGCCATCTTCCGTGTCGTCCTCATAAAGAGACGGGAGTCATATGCTCCGATTGTTCCGCCTACGAGCCCATACGTAGTCGCATTCTTATTATCAAATTGGGGGCTATGGGAGATGTAATTCGTACAACCCCCCTTCTTGTACGCCTCCGCCAAAAATATCCCGAGTCCCAAATTCATTGGATTACCCATACGCCGGATATTCTACCTCAAGGCTCAATCGACCGTATATATCAGTGGGATGCAACGGCCCTACACATCATTAAAGCACTTTCGTTTGACATTGCCATTAATCTGGACAAAGACATCGAAGCATGCATTTTGCTTCGCCAAGTAAAGGCTCAACGAAAGTATGGTTTTATTGAGCATGAGGGACACGTGTGGCCCCTTTCGCCGGCCTCCGAACATAAGATCCTCACCGGGCTTTTCGATCCTATCTCTAAGGCCAATACCCGTCATTACGTAGCGGAAACTTTTGACATATGCGGTTTTGAGTTTCAGGATGAACCGTATTTGCTGGATGTGGATGAACAACTTCTGTCCAAGTGGCAACACCGTTATCAGGAAGAAGGCCCCCCCCCTTATATTGGCCTCAATACAGGGTGTGGGGTACGGTGGCCTACCCGTTTGTGGCCCGAATCCTATTGGATAGAATTGATTCAAAAAATGCAAGCGGATGGGATGACTCCCGTTTTATTGGGAGGACCCGATGAAGCGCCCAGGAACCAACGCCTTCACCAGATAACTGGTGCATTCTATCCCGGCACCTTTCCGTTGAATGAGTTCATCGCGATGATTGCCGCTACGGATGTCGTGGTTACTGCGGTAACCATGGCCATGCATCTAGCCCTTGGCACACGCCGACGAATCGTATTGTTTAATAACATCTTTAACCGAAGCGAATTCTACCTTTACGGCCGGGGAGAAATTGTCGAACCCGATTCCGGATGCGACTGCTACTATGGCCAGGTGTGCCGTAGAGATCGCCATTGCATGTACGACTTGACGGTAGATAAGGTCTGGGATGCCCTCCAACGGGTACTTGCCATTTCCGCATGAAAATTGCCTACTTATCCACTTTCCCGCCTTTTCGGGGCGGTATTGCTCATTTCAATGAACAGCTGGTACATCATCTTCGCGAACGTGGCCATCACCTTATCAAAATTACATTTCGTCGCCAATATCCTGAATTGCTGTTTCCCGGTAAAACGCAATATGTGGAGCAATGGCGTAATAAAGAATGGGAAGCTCATCAGTGGCTTGATACAATCAATCCATTGAACTGGTGGCAAACCGCCCGACGCATTCGGGCGTTGCATCCCGATGTTCTTTTTCTCCGATATTGGATTCCTTTTATGGCACCTTCGTTGGGAACAATAGCAGCCTACCTACGCGCACACGGGATCCCCGCAGTTGTGATTGCCGATAATATTATTCCTCATGAACGTCGTTTGGGTGACCTCGTGCTTACGCGATGGTTTATGCGGCAGATGTCAGGCGTGATGGTGATGAGTGGAACCGTCGAACACCAATGGAACCAACTCAATGTGCATACCTTTCATCGAAGATTATGGCATCCTGTTTACGACCATTTTCCGCCTCCTGTCTCCAAAGAGGTAGCCCGGCATCGATTGGGACTACCCCTTACCCCCAAAATTGTCTTGCTGACCGGGCTGATTCGTCCTTATAAGGGATTGGATCTGCTCATCGAGGCACTTAGGTACTTGCCCCCCAGCTATCATCTGCTGGTTGGCGGCGAAGTATATGGTGACGAGCGAAAATACTATCGCCAGATCGAAAAGTTGGGGTTGTCGCCCCGAGTGAGGGCACATTTTCATTTTCTTTCCGATGAAGAGATGGCTTTGTTTTGGAGTGCAGCAGATGTGGCGGTGTTACCTTATCGCCGTGCCACGCAAAGTGGCATCTTGGCAATTGCCTACTACTACGAGCGTCCCGTGGTGGTTACACCAGTCGGCGACTTGCCCGAGGCTGTGCGCACTTTTGGTATTGGGAAAGTTGCGGAAGCAATCTCCCCACAGGCCATTGCGCAATCAATCCGAGAGGTCATCGAAAAGGAGTCGTTGGCCTACTATATCGAATGCCTTCGCACTGCCCGAAAACAGCTGAGTTGGCCACGTTTTGCCGCGCAAGTAGAGAATTTCTTGCAAGCGGTTGTCAAGCGATGAAACGCAAATCCCCTATTTGGATTTTTGGCTCAGCAGATTATTTACTTCGTGCTGCCATACGGTTACCTCGCGAAAACGGTATTTCCCACTTCGTGGGTCTTTATATGGGAGAATCACCTTGACTTTTTTCTCCTTCCCTTTTTGAAGGGTAGCAACCACTTTCTTGGCCATATCGTAAGATGTTTACTTGACTTCTCGATGTAACGTATGCCGTTTCAGATAGGGATTATACTTGCGAAGTTCAAGCCGCCCGGTAGTATTGCGTCGATTTTTGGTGGTATAATACCGGGAAATACCAGGCACACCTTCTTTTTTCTGTTCGGTACATTCCAAAATTACCATTATCCGATTGCCTTTCTTTTTGGCCATGATTAAAGGATTTTAACGCCACGTGTTTTTTCCACTTTGCGCAAGTATTGGTAGGCCCCCATTTTGGTGATGGTCCGCAACGCCCGGGTGGATAACTTCAAGGTTACCCATTTGTCCAGCTCGGGGATGTAAATCCGCTTCTTTTGAATATTGGGTTTGAACTTCCTCTTGGTATGCCGGTTTGAGTGCGACACGTTATTACCAGTGCGTGTCCGCCTACCGGTCAGTGTACAACGTCGAGCCATAAGTGCCAATTGCCAATTTGGGGGCACAAAATTAACAAATGATCCAGGAATGTTATTCCCTACCTTGCACCCAGTCCCTGAGATATTCAAAGGAAGGGGTCAGTCGGCCATTTCGGGCAATGGTTGCTCGCTCGAAAATGGCATTGTCAGGGTCTTTCAGGTAATGCGGT
>CAYVLB010000022.1:0-19582 GCA_964452325.1 uncultured Sphingobacteriales bacterium
AAAGGTGTTGAAAGTATTTTTTGCCCCACCGTCAGCAGGTTCTTTGGGTTTGTAGCGGTGGGGGTAGCGTCTTCCCAATCGTGTTCCCCACACTATTGCACCGAAATAGGCAAGGGCATATGCGATTGCATAGCGGAAACCAATTTTCCACAAGATTGCTATCGAGAAGCCAGATGCTAAGAAAAGGGCACCAATGAAACTAGTACGAACATAACTCAGGTCAACTTCATTCGGAATTTGGCGGGCAGCAGCCCATCGGGCAGCCGCTGAAAATCCCATGAAAAGAAGAAAAACCCCAATGATTGCTAAGAATATTTTAATGCGGAATAGATATTCTTGCTTTACGGGAAATGGGGGTTGTCCTCCTACTGCCCGAGACATGGCGCTGACGGTTTCTTGTAGTCCTTTGACGAAATGGCCATCGCGGAAGTAAGGAAGTGTTATCTCCTCAATAATGCGTTTGACAAGGGCATCCGGAAGGCGATCTTGGATGCCACGGCCAGGAGCAATAAAGATTTGACCTTTTCGGTTGCCCCGACGGGGCACCATAACAATGACAGCTCCGTTATCGAGCCCTTTAACCCCTACGCCCCATCGTTGGCCAACTTCATTGGCATACATGGCAATATCAGTACCGCAAAGGGTATCGGTAAGGATAATAACAACTTGGAAATGGCTGTCAGTATAGTAGTGGCGTAGGGTATATTCCAATTGAGATCGGTCATCAGGAGACAGAAATCGGGCCAGATCATAGAATAGGTGATTTTGAGGTAAAGGTCGGCAAGGATCCGTGTGAGAATCTACCGGTTCAGTGATTCCCCATCCCGGTATCAGTAAAAAGAGGCTAATAAACCACCTCATCGGGTAGTTCGTTGGTATTATCTCCCCCATCAATCGGGAAATACTGCGCAAGAGATTCCCCTACGGTACGTACTCCTTCGATAATCCCTGTTAAGAGGTTGCCGGCATAAAAATGGGTGTGCATCACTTCAGCTACCCGTTTCCAAAAATCAGTCCCAACGCATCGATGGATTCCTTCGTCGCCAACTACGGCATATCGTCGTGTGTGGGGATTGATGTAGATTAAGACAGCATTGCGTTGGCGCGTGCGGGTCATTCCAAGCCGATGAAACCACTTGACGGCTTCGTGGTATGGATCCTCCCCCTTATTGCCGTCGGGATCTATGACCACCCGGATCTCACCAGAAGTGAGGTTTTCGGCGTTCTCAATGGCCGCCTGGATTTGTTGTGCCGCCTCAGGACCTATCAATGGCGTCTGACGTTGTCCAGGATTAGATGATAACTCCATCCCTGATGAAGTCAACCTTAGAACTTAACTTTTGGCGCTTGCTGGGTACCTACTTCCGCTTCGTAGTAGGGATAAGGGCCAAAACTAAACATGCTTGCTATCAAATTGTTCGGGAACCTACGAATCAGGGTATTGTAGCCCCTAACGGCTTCGTTGTATTGATTACGGGCAAAAGCGATGCGATTTTCTGTTCCCTCCAATTGGGCTTGGAGCTCACGAAAATTCTGATCCGCTTTGAGTTGAGGGTATTGCTCCACCACTACCATTAGACGACTGAGGGCTTGGGTAAGGGCATCTTGCGCGTTGATGTATTCTTGAAGACGTTGGAGTGAGAGATTATTGCCAATCTGAATTTGTCCAACCTTAGCGCGGGCATTGGTTACTTCTACAAAAACATCTTTTTCATGGGCCGCATAGCCCTTAACCACTTCCACAAGGTTCGGAATGAGGTCGGCCCGCCGTTGATATTGAACATCCATATTGGAAAAAGTGGTCCGAACATGCTCTTCCGCAGCGACCATGCGATTGTATACTCCTCCTAAAGAAAGCCCCGTAATGATTATCAAGCCAATAATCACCAACAGCGGCATCCAACGTTTTATCATCTAATGGGTATTTTTTAAGCAAAGATATGTAAGCCTGAAAGATAAGCTCTTATTTCAGAATTTCGTAGCAATCTAACAGTATGTCTGGCAATCCGGGCCGTTGCATCGGTCCACGGTAGCGGAATCCTGCTTTTTGAAGTAGGCGGGCTGAAATTGTGTTTTGCGGTAAAACGCCAGCATATATGCGGTGCAGCCTAAGGCTTTCGAATGCATAGCGGACCATCAGTCGAACTGCCTCGTACGTATATCCCCGCCTTCGGAACGGCCGGCCCATCCAATATCCAAGTTCGGCCTCCCATTCGGACCAACGAATGGTAACTAACGAGCACATGCCACAGAAGGCGTCATTTTCCCTTAAACAAACTGCCAAGGGAAGGGCATCTCGATTTTGAAGTTGGTAATGGGTATGTTGAATGAAAGAGCGGGCATGAGAAAGGGTGTAAGGATAAGGAACTGTGGTGTTGCAGGCAATGAAGTGATCGTTAGCGTATTGTTGGAGGCGTTTCGTATCCTTATCCTCCAATGGACGAAGGACGATTCGAGGGCCCACCAATCGGACGGTCAGGGGTTGGGGCGCCTGCGTTGACATTTACGGAACCAGCTTTGGACTTTCATTTGGATTACCCCAAATGCCGCTTCTTTGACAATTCCTTTGCTCATTTTTGATTGTCCGTCAGTGCGGTCGTAAAAGATGATGGGGACCTCCTTGATCCGAAAGCCACATTGCCATGCACGGAATTTCATTTCGATCTGAAAGGCATATCCCTTAAATCGAATGGTAGCAAGATCAATGGTTTCCAATACTTCCCGACGATACATAACAAATCCGGCAGTAGTATCCATCACGGGTAGGCCAGTAATCCATCGGACGTAGACCGACGCCATGTAGGAGAGAACAACCCGCGAAAATGGCCAATTGACCACATTTACACCACAGACATAACGAGACCCCACAGCTACGTCGTAACCATCGGCAGTGATGGTTTGGCAAAGTACCACCAGTTTCTCAGGAGGGTGCGAAAAATCGGCGTCCATTTCCCCGATAAGAGAATATCCTTTTTTCAGCGCCCACTGAAACCCTGCTACGTACGCGGTTCCCAAACCCATCTTGCCAGGACGCTCCATCAGCATCAGGCGCCCGGAGTAGCGTTCCTTCTGAAGCCGTTTGACAATATCAGCAGTTCCATCAGGCGAATTATCATCCACAACCAATACATGAAATGGCTCATCGAGGCCGAAAATACGGCCCAAAAGGGCCTCGATGTTTTCTTTCTCGTTGTAAGTTGGAATTACCACCAGCGGGGGGAGTCTCACGAAAAAATTACTTTGGAGTTCAATCTGGATGTTGAATTATGGCTTCTCAGGATGAAGTTCTTCCCATGGTGCCGACTGCATGAACTTGTCAGCTTCTATTGACAACTGGCGAAGGGCTGGAAACGCATCGATTGCTTGAAAAAAATAGGTAGAATCATCAATAGATACCCGCATACCCGGAAGATCGGGAATGGGGCGCGAAGGTCCCGATTCGTTGGATGTCTCGTAAATGCACTGTCGGGCCAGCTCCATCCATTGGACAATATGGAAAGAATCTATGTGAGCGATAAAGATACCTTCTTTGGGAACAAAGCGACGGGCTTCAAGAATGGCAGTTTTGTTGGAGAGGAAATGAAGAACGTAGGAAGGACATGTTCCGTAGCACGGCGTTTTTTCAATCGAAAGAAGGGTATCTATCCGTTGCAAATCTGCCATTTGCACGTGTTTTCGATGGCATTGTTGCGGGGCCGATATCCCACCAATTATAAGTAATATCGGTACCCATCGGAATAGTCCGTTCATTGCTACTTGGAATAAGGATTGGGGGAGCAAAATAACACTTTCTTGCCTAAGAGGCCATGTAAGGCAAATGCGATTCCCCATTTTTGCCGAATGAATACCCGATCTATTGTTATGAAACGCTCTTCGCCACTGATCGAGATCGTTGTGTGGCTGATGGTCACGGGCGTGTTTTTTCTCTTGGGAACGCTTGCAGTTATTCTGGTGTCGGTAATCTTGGGGGCAGACAGATCGATGCTTTCAATGGAAAGGTTGATGGCAGAGGGGTTGGACTCCTTTCTTTTGATTAACGCATTGTTTTTGATCATTGCATTGGTGGGACCTGTATTGGTGATATCGCGCGTGTTGCGGGTGAAATTGGGGACGTGGTTTGGGATGCCTATACGGTCCGTGGGGAAATGGTATGGGTGGGGGGTTGCCTTGCTGGTTGTGGCATATCCAATGATGATGGGGATTGAAAATTGGGTGAATGTATGGCTGCCGGAGTCATTGCAAGGGACGCCCCAACAAAATTGGTTACGAAACATTTATGAGCGGTTATTGGAGGTGCAATCGGTCAAGCAATGGATTGGGCGAGCAATAATGGTTGCCATAGTGCCTGCAGTGGTCGAAGAACTCTATTTTCGGGGACTGACCCAGTCCTTACTCATGCGATGGCTCAAGAGGGTTTGGCCCGCAATCGTCGTAAGTGCTTTTCTTTTTGCTGCCATGCACCTCCAATGGGAGGGGTTTTTGTCGCGATGGATAATCGGCATATTGCTTGGATTTATTTACTGGAAAACCCGTATTTTGTGGATACCTATATTGCTGCACCTGACGAACAATCTGGTACTACTGACCTTAGGATGGGGATTTCATCAGGGATGGTTCCCATGGAACCCAATCGAGGATGTTAGTATCCCATGGTACGGAATTGCGCTAAGTGCATTGATGGTTATCTTGTTGATGCGGCATTTGGGGGATAATGATGGAACCAATGGTTTTACAGAAGGCTGGACAAAAGCCTATGAAACTGCAGACCCCCACTGGGCCTACATATTAGAGGGAAACCTGAAAAGCTTGGGAATGCATCCGGTCTTGATCAACAAACGAGATTCCGCATATGGATTTGGCTTTGTAGAGGTATGGGTTCCTCGGGATGAAGTTGATAAAGCTCGCCAGGTCATCGAAGAGACAAAAGAAGATGGGAATGCCTGAATGGATGAAGCGTACGGTCTTTGGAGTCATCTTTGGTGGGGTGATTGTCGGAGGAACGTGGTGGAATCCGCTGTTGATGCAAGGAATGTGGTGGGTGGTAGGGATGTTGATCGTTTGGGAGTATACCCGTTATGGTGATTTTAGGGCCCCTTTTCGGGCAATCCTGATGGTGTTGACGACCTTGGCTTATTGGGGGCAGGCCGTTGGAACTTTCAAGGACTGGATGCCCTGGTTAACGGGTGCATTGTGGATAATGGGAATAGGGGTGGCTGTGGATTGGCGCGCTGTGTGGCGGGGATGGATGTTGTGGTGGTGGAATGCCTTGTTTCTATGGGGAGTATTGGGATTAGCGTTCAGTGAGGGTAATTTCCATCCAGCGGTGTTGTTAGGGGTGATTTTTACAGTTTGGATACATGATGTGGTGGCTTATGCACTGGGGAATCTCATTGGAGGGCGTAGGATGGCGTCCCAATTATCGCCGGGCAAGCGGTGGTCAGGTGCTGTGGGAGGATGGGGTGCAGGAACCATCCTAGGGGGATGGCTGTTCGGTCAGATCACTGTTGTTTCCTCCCCTATGGCTTGGATGATGGCAGGGGCGGCAACCCTCGGTGCTTTTGTCGGAGATCTGATTCAGTCTGCCTGGAAACGCGAACTTGGCATTAAAGACTCAGGTCAAATAATACCCGGCCATGGGGGGATCCTTGATCGAATGGATGCATTGATGGTTGCAGCACCGGCAGCCTATCTTGTAATGAAATGGATGACCACAACCTGACCATCGGATGGCAAGGCCAACGCTATCCCATCATGCAATGGATAGCGTTGGATCATCGGGGGTTTGCTGGGGAAGTGGCAGACCTGATTCGAAAATGGCAGGGAGGCGTTCCATCGTTTACTTTGTGGACGTCGGGGTCAACCGGTAATCCCCGTCCGCATGTGTTTTCTCGAGAATTTATATTGGCTCGGTCTCGTGCCACCGCTCGGGCATTGGGATTACAACCCCATACGACCGCGCTTTTAGCACTACCGGTACGCTCGGCGGGGGGATTTATGGTGTTAATGCGGGCATTAACTATCCCCATGCACTTGATTGTTCAGCCTCCTTCGACCCGTCCTTTTGCTGGGGTCTGTGACCCTATTCACTTTGCTGCATTCACACCTCATCAAGTGGCCTACATTCTACAACAAACTCCCGAGGCTTTGGCATCTGTCCAAACTGTTATCATAGGTGGCGCACCCATTTCACCCGTGTTGGAAGCAAAGTTGCGGAAGCTACCTAACACCATCTACCATACTTACGGGATGACAGAAACCCTATCGCATATTGCCTTGCGAAATATATCAGCTGGAGAGTGCTACTATCGTCCACTACCAGATGTACAATGTTCGATTACTACCACAGGCACATTGCAGGTATATTTTCCTGCGTTTGATTATAAAGTGGTAACCACCGACCGTGTACGTTTTCATCCCCAAGGCATCGAATGGCTTGGGCGATCCGATTTCGTCATTAATTCTGGGGGTGTGAAATTATCTCCCGAAGTAATTGAGCGTAAATTGGCATCTCACCCGCAAGTGGTCCAATGGATGGAAAATCGGCAGTTGAGGTTTTACATTACTTCGGCGCCCCATCCGATGTTGGGACGCTGTGTAGCACTGGTTTACGATGTAGAAAAGCCCATTTCGGAGAAGGAGTGGTCGGCCGTGATCCAAGAGACATTGTCTCCTTACGAACGTCCTCGCCGAATGATTCGACGTCCAGTCCGATGTAATCAAGGAGGAAAAGTGCTTCGGGAGCCCATCGAATGAAGGAAAGGCTACTTTGGCACGAACCTTGCACCTCAATATCTCAAAATGCCGTAATCATGAAAACCTTTCATCGGCGTCGCTCGGTAGGTTCTTGGGGATATTCAAGTTCTTTTTATCATTTGATGTTAGCTGTTGAAAATCTTTCACAACATAATTTGAGGTGTCAGAAGCTGGAGTTTGATCTTCCTCCGATCAAACTACCCATTAAGGGAAAGCATTTTGAATTCGTTACGATTCCTCCGTTCGATTATTCCAAGATTCCTAAGAATTAGCACTTGTTGGTCTAATTTCGGGGTTAGGTTCTAAAGCCTCTTGTTTGTTGCGTTGGACATTAGGGGTTACATTGGGGTTGATATCGTGGATGGGGTGGGGGCAGGTATATATGCGGGGTGTGGTGGTGTCATCGGGAGATACTATGCCAGTGTGGGATTTAGGAGAAGTGCAAATTGTGGAGCGGATGTCATGGTCTACGCGCCGGCGAATTGTTCGCCGCAATCGATTATATCGAAACATACGAAAAGTGATGCCATATGCTCGAGCAGTGGCGAAGGTAGTCAACGAGCTTAATGCCGCCTTAGACACGATTCCAACCTTGCAGCAGCGTCGTCAGTACCTCAAAATGCGGGAGAAGGAATTGTGGCATCGCTATGAGCGTCCATTACGACGCCTGACCTACTCCCAAGGAAAGCTTTTAATCAAGCTAATTAGTCGAGAAACTAACAACACTACCTATCGCCTCATTAAGGAGTACAAGAATACTCGTACGGCACTTTTTTGGGGTGGGGTTGCCCGCTTATTTGGGATGAACCTTAATTATTCTTATGATCCTACCGGAAAGGACTTGGATATAGAGCGGGCGATAGAGTACCTTTATCCTCACACACGGCGAGGCAAATAAAGCGATCGTTTACGGGTCTTTTATGGTTTGCCTTCCGATGATTGTTCGCCCATCTCTTCGGTTAACATGAAGTCGGCAGGGCGTTGAAATGTACGGCGTGCCGACATCTTAACGAATTTATTCTTGTGAGTAGACAGCTTACGCCGCATCAGCTCCCGCTTGGTCAGTTTTCGACGTCGTCGCATGTTTGGAAGACTTTCAAAGCGGGGGCAAAGATAAGTTTTTGGAATCAATGGCAAGGAGGCGTGTAAATCTGGGGGTGGGGCTGTTGGTTTGATTTTACCCTGAAATGGTTCGTACCTTTGCACCATGGCGAAGCAGCGAATCGAGGACATCCGTAATTTCTGCATCATCGCACATATCGATCATGGCAAAAGCACTTTGGCGGATCGATTGTTAGAGACGACGCATACCCTTTCGGAACGGGAGCTGCGCGACCAGGTGCTGGATAACATGGACCTTGAGCGAGAGCGCGGCATCACCATCAAGTCGCATGCCATTCAAATGAATTATGTTCATAAGGGGCGGCTGTACCGACTCAATCTGATTGATACGCCTGGACATGTGGACTTTTCGTACGAGGTCTCGCGAGCGATTGCTGCATGTGAAGGTGCTTTACTGGTGGTTGATGCTGCCCAGGGGATCCAAGCACAAACCATTTCTAATCTTTTTTTGGCCCTTGAGCAAGACCTTGAAATCGTGCCGGTTATTAACAAAATTGATCTTCCCAATGCTCGGGTAGATGAAGTAGTGGATGAGGTCGTCGATATTTTGGGGTGTGCCCCTGATGAGGTCTTGAAGGTGAGTGCCAAAACTGGCGAAGGCATTGAGGAGTTGTTGGGGGCGATTATCGAACGCATCCCGCCACCCCAAGGCGACTTGAAAGCTCCTTTACAGGCGCTTATCTTCGACTCGGTGTATAATCCGTATCGGGGGATAGAGGTGTATTTTCGGATTTTCAACGGACACATTTGCAAGGGGGATGCAGTGTTGTTTATGAACACGAAACGCCGGTATACGGTTGAAGAAATTGGCATTCTGCGGCTTCGCAAGGAACCAAAGGAAGGGTTGAGTGCTGGTGATGTGGGTTATCTTATTTCTGGGATTAAGAGTGCCAGTGAGGTAAGGGTAGGGGATACCATTACGCATGTGGAACGTTCGACAGATGAGCCTATTCAGGGATTTGAGGATGTAAAACCGATGGTCTTTGCGGGGATTTATCCTATCGATTCGGAAGATTTCGAGAATCTTCGGACGGCCCTTGAGAAGCTCAAACTCAATGACGCATCGTTGGTCTTTGAGCCCGAAACTTCGGCAGCATTGGGGTTTGGTTTTCGGTGTGGCTTTTTAGGGCTGCTTCATATGGAGATTGTCCAGGAGCGGCTCGAGCGCGAGTTTCAGTTGTCGGTGATTACCACAGTTCCGAACGTGTCGTATAGGGTAGTGCTCAAAAGTGGAGAGACCATCCTGATTCAAAATCCGTCGGAGTTGCCTGATCCAGCAAAAGTTGATGGTTTGGAAGAACCATATGTGCTGGCTCAGATTATTACCAAGTCTGATTACGTAGGGCCCATCATGGAGTGGTGTATTGATAAGCGGGCAATCATCAAAAATCAGGTATATCTTTCTACCGAGCGGGTGGAACTGACTTTTGAGATGCCCCTTTCGGAAATCATTTTTGACTTTTTCGATCGTCTAAAATCGATCTCTCGGGGCTACGCTTCGTTGGACTATACGCAGGTGGGTTATCGGCGTTCGGATCTGGTTCGATTGGATATCCGCCTCAATGGTGAGCCTGTCGATGCCCTTTCTGCCATTATTCATCGAAGCAAAGCATATGAGTATGGTAAAAAGATTTGTAAAAAACTCAAAGAACTCATTCCCCGCCAACAATTTGAAATTGCGATTCAGGCAGCCATTGGGAGCAAAATCATTGCGCGCGAAACCATTCGTCCCCTCCGTAAGGATGTTACTGCCAAGTGTTATGGGGGAGATATTACCCGAAAGCGTAAGTTGCTTGAAAAGCAAAAGAGGGGTAAAAAACGGATGAAGCAGATTGGTCGGGTGGAAGTTCCCCAAAAAGCGTTTCTGGCGGTGTTGCAATTGGACTGATATTTTTTTATGAAGTATTGGTGTTTTCGAGACTGGCAGGGATGGACCCTTGCGACGTGGATGGTCGGGATGGTATTCCCGATGTTGCTTCAAGGACAGGCTGTGCGTCGGTCATTCATGGGGGAATGGGAAGACCCTACCGTTAATATGCGTGTAGGTTTTTATGCGGATTCTTCGTTTCTTCTTCAAACTATTTTTTACGACATTAAGGGATCTTTTACCGTTCAAGGGCGTCGGTTGATTTTGGAAAGTTCCAAGCAACGATTGCAATACAAAGTTCAAAAGTTAACCCGACGGAAGTTAGTATTGATCGATGCGGAGGGGAATGTGCTGGCATTTTTGAAAAAGGGATGGGTGCCGCCGGATTCGTTATTGCTGGCTCAGGTAGAAGAATATAAGCTAAGTACGGAAGAACTAAACGATTTTATCCGATATGTAGAAGTTTTAACGTTGGAGCCCCTTACAGAAGCTGCCAATAACAACCTTCGGGTTATCTTGTTAAGTAGTTTTCATGATGAGCCGCTGTTTACCGTTAATTTTATTCGTCGGGCCATCGTGGGATACGAGAAAGTGCGGGCAAGTCATCGTCCGATTCCTTTTGCCCGTCGGCGGAACGATTTGTTGGTCGATCTTTATTACTCGCGGCTTTACGACCAGATTGCTGTGGCGGTTCGGTTGATTCGGTTTGTTAAGCGTCATTATCCCATTGAGTTTTTTGATGAGCATACCGATTTGGTTTTTTTTCGTCGGGCTTTTGACCTTCAACACCTTGTTTTTCGCTACTATTTGATGATGCTGGGCCTGTCTCCGTATCAATATGACCGGTTCCGCAATGGCTGGGAACGTTATCTTCGGAGCAATTACCGGAATGCCACAATCCAATTCAAGGAGTTTTTGGCCACTGCCGACTTGCATGCCCGCCTCTTGATTCCTCCTACCCGTTCATTGGAAGGTAAGGCTTGGCGCCGATTCAAAAAGGAGTTTCGCAAGCGTTCTTTTTCGTCGTATCTGAAGCCTTCCCGACTCCGCCTGCTCAAAAACGGCGAAATGCTTCATTGGAAGCATGCGTTTGGTGAGTTGGGGCAGGCAGACTTGCGGGTGTGGTATCAACTGCTGGAACAATATGGAGGGGCAGTTGTTGATCCTTGGAAAGTGTTGCCGTTGGAACATGATGAGGAAGGGGAATGAGGGGATGGGGTCTTTCGTCCGGTCGGCCTGCAGTTCGCAATTTTGCAGCTGTCCAAGTAAGTTCGATTCATCATGGAATATTTACAGTATGAACATTCCGATGGCATTGCAACGGTTACCTTAAACCGTCCGAAAGCCTATAATGCCCTTAACCGAGGGCTGTTGAGAGAGTTGGAGAGTCTACTGGAAACTATCCGGTCCGATGTTGCCGTTCGGGCAGTGATTATCACCGGAGCGGGGGAAAAGGCCTTTGCAGCAGGTGCTGATATTAAGGAGTTTTCAGACTTTTCTCCATCGCAAGCTCAACAGATGGCTCAGCAGGGGCAAGCCCTTTTTCGAACCATCGAGACGTTTCCGAAGCCAGTGGTAGCAGCAGTTAATGGGTTTGCTTTGGGTGGGGGATGTGAGCTGGCCATGGCTTGCCATTTTCGGACGGCTTCTACTACGGCACGTTTTGGACAGCCAGAAGTGGCATTGGGGTTGATCCCCGGATATGGTGGAACCCAACGCTTGCCGCGCCTCATCGGGCGGGGACGGGCTTTGGAGATGCTTATGCGGGGACATCCAATTGATGCTCAAACCGCCCTTCGATGGGGGCTAGTGAATTACGTCTTTTCTCCAGAAAAGTTGATGGATCAGACCCGTGATATTATCTTAGATATTATCAAGCATTCACGCCTTCCGCTGGAGAAGATCATTCGGGCCGTAACGGCTGGTGAAAATAATCTGGAACAGGGTATGACCGCAGAATCTGTTCTGTTTGGAGAGTGTTTTGCCACAGAAGATTTTCGGGAGGGCGTGATGGCATTTTTGGAACGGCGGACTCCTCATTTTAAGGGGCGTTGAGGGTGGGGCGTGGCAGTCGAATTTGGGTTATGGTTGGGGTAATGGTGTGGGTAGTGGCTGCGGTGTGGGTGGCATATACGCCGCAGCGCGAGGCCTTCGAGGCGGTCCGTTTTTCGCACGCTTGGGCGGATGCTTTATTTAGGGGGTGGACGTGGTTAGGGCATGGGATGGTGTTGGTGTTGGTGTTGGGATGGGTGGGGTGGCGTCGGCAGCAGCATTGGAGATGGGTATTGTGTTCTGTTGTTTTGTTTGCATTGACCAATGTGTTGCTTAAGCGGGTGGTGTTTAAGCATTCCCCTCGCCCCGCCGCCTATGCTGTAGAGTGGGGGGTGGAGATTCGTTCTCCCGTTGTGCTTCATCATTGGCATGCGATGCCTTCGGGTCATACTGGCACTGCTTTTACGGCGGCGACGATCGTTGCATTACTGAGCCGGCGGCGGGGCGAGGGGATACTATCCTATCTGCTGGCAGCAGGTGTGGGGTACTCCCGCGTCTATCTGGGGCAACACTTCCCTGCCGACGTCGTTGTGGGGGCTTTCATCGGTACGGTGATTCCGCTGATGTGTTATCAATGGAAAGGACGGAAGGTCGTTTGAAGTGGCCCTTGTGGGGGCTGACTTTGGTCTTGGCATTGGCAGGATTGGGAGGCGTTCCACTTTTTGATTGGGACGAGATCAATTTTGCTGAAGCCGCCCGAGAAATGCTGATTACCGGTGACTATTTGCGGATCCACATCAATTATCGTCCCTTTTGGGAAAAACCCCCGTTGTTCTTTTGGAAGCAGGCAGCGGCAATGCACGTTTGGGGGATTAATGAATGGTCAGCGCGCCTGCCCAATGCCTTGCTGGGAATCGTTGTTAGCACAATTTTTCTATTTCGTGGGCGACAATGGTTTGGAAGCAATGGCAATATCTTGTGGTTGTTGTGGTGGGGATCCTTTTTACCACATCTTTATTTTAAGTCGGGGATCATCGATCCGTGGTTTAATGCCTACATGTTCTTTGCAGCGTGGGCAACCCTTCGATCGATTGAACGGGGACGTTTTTGGCCATACGCAGTTGTTGGGGCGGTGTTGTGGGGGATGGCAGTACTTACCAAAGGGCCTGTGGCATGGGTGTTGGTGGGAATCCCCTTGCTGGTGATGGTATGGACAATGCGCCATCAATGGCCCTTTCATAAGGGACATCTCATTCTTTTTTTGTTCATTATGGGGAGTACTGCCAGTAGCTGGTTTGTGATTGAGTATACTTCTCATGGAGGATGGTTTATCCGAGAATTTGTTCGCTATCAGATTCGCCTACTCACAACGCCTGATGCAGGTCATGCAGGTCCCTGGTGGTATCACTTGGTGGTGCTTTATTTGGGATGCTTCCCTGCATCGTTGATAGTGATTAATGGGCTGTTATGTCGAGGGATGCGCAACGCTTTTGATGAACTGCAAGTGCGGATGTGGTGGGCGATGCTCTTTACGGTGTTGTTGGTTTTCAGTGTTGTCGAAACTAAAATTATTCATTATTCGTCATTGGCTTATTATCCGATTATACTTTTGGCAGGGCGATTATGGGAACGGGAGCATCTGCAGTCGATGGGTAGGTGGGGATGGCGCATCTTATTGTGGTCCGTTGCTGGTCTGTGGGTTGTGGCGTTGGTAGGGGTGGTTATAGCTGCCAATTTGATTGGATATTGGCAGGATACGATTCAGGACACCTTTGTTTCGACAGCCCTACGAATGCCGGTGCGATGGCAGTGGTATGGGGTCCTGGTTCCCTTAGGAGTAGCTGCGTTTTGGTGGTGGAAACGGCGAAATTCTTTTCGGAGGCATTTGGTAATGGTCTCTATCGGCATGGGTGTTTTGGCCCAGTGGACGTGGTATTATGTCTTGCCACGAGTGGAACGATATACACAAGGTCCTGCCATCGACTTTTACCGATCAATGGCGGAAAAGCCAGCATATGTTTCGGTGTTGGGATTTAAGAGCTATGCCCACCTTTTCTATACTCGAAAGCTACCACCGCCGACTCCAGATGCCGATGATCTGGTACGCTTGCTGACCCAGCCTGTGGATTCCACCGTGTGGTTTGTTACCCGTGTCGACCGCTGGGAGCGCGTTCAACACAACTATCCAGTGCAAAATCTTCGCGTAATGGATCAGCGCGGAGGCTATCTTTTTCTTCAACGGGTTCGCTGATTACGTTGGAAGGAGCATTTTTAGTTGATGGATTATTTCTTCGATAGAGTACACAGGTATGAAATGTGCGCCTGTTCGGTTATCCAGGTGTTGTCCGGCGAGTTTTTCAGACCAACCTCCGAAACCCACTATGCACAATACGCGTTTGCCACGTTGCCATGCAAAGGCCAGTTCGGAGAGTGTTCCTGCTCCGCCTCCAGCAGCAATCAGCACTTCTGCAGCATTTACAATAATGGCGTTGCGGGCTGTTCCCATTTCGGTTGGAATAACAATATCGATGTAAGGATTGGCATCGGATGCCACCCCGGATGGCAGAATTCCTATTGTACGATGGGTAGACTGAGCGGTCTCCTTAACCCCCCGGCACACTGCTTCCATCCATCCTCCCATTCCACCACATACTACCGTATATCCCATAGAGCCTAATCGCTGCCCTAATTGGATGCCAAATTCATAGAGTTCGGGTGGGCATGCCGATTGATTAGGGCCAATTGTGCCGATCAAAGGGATCATCCCTATCTTGAAGTGTGTTTGACATCCGATAAATGCCAGTGTGCCGAGATCAGGTCGTGAATAATCTGTTGATGATCGAATGCCAAGTCGGGCAAGCGTTCAATCGGAAACCATTGGGCTTTTGAGGCATCATCGCTACCACGGATGGGTAGCATGGGGGTATGCCCTACGTAAACTACCGTAATAACTCGGCCGCGTGGGTCGCGGTGGGGGTCACCGTACGCCCGAAATTGTTCAAGGCGGCTTACCCGAAGGCCAGTTTCTTCTTCCAGCTCTCGCCGGGCTGCTTCTTTCAAGCCTTCTTCAATATCTACAAAGCCACCTGGCAGGGCCCATTGGCCCTCAAAAGGCGGATTTTTACGTTGGATCAATACGATATGGGGTCCTTTCCCATCGTTAGAGAAGATAGCAACATCCACAGTGACCATCGGACGGGGATACTCGTAGCAATAGATACGACTCATCAATCGGAAAGTTGGCGAATCAGCTCATATGATCGTAATACTATCCATGCCTCGTACACTTTTCCTTGTCGTAGATAGCGTTGGGCATGTTCGTGGAGTTTGCGTTGCAACATGTCGTTATCGTGTTCGTATTCGAGGAGTAATACCCGGAGGTCTTCCCAATATTTCCAGTTGCGAATTTCGTTATCGGTGGGAAGTTCGGTTACTTGAGCGAGCTGTCCTAAATCATTTCCTGTAAGTACTTGGCTATTGCGTATCCATTCTGGCAGCCCGTTCCATCCGAGGATGTGGCTGCCTGCCGGATTGGGAAGTTCAAACAAACCGTCGCGGGCACGGGTATACCATATGCGCCCCATCCGGCCGATGGGATCCAGTCGAACCGGGTCAATTATCCCCTTTGATTCGTCGGCAAAAATGTCTTGTCGGACGTGAATGCGGATCACCTCGGCAATGATCATATTACCAGCGCCTCCCCACTTGCCGAATCGAAGAATGTCCCGAACGCGGCATTCGAATTGTATGGGGGCTTCTTGGATACGTAAAGGGCGGATAAGGTCCGATGGAATTGGGGTAAGACCACTTTGCTCGAATTCATCGATGTGGGCTTCGAAGGGTGCACTGGTAAGTACCATTTGATGTACCAACGAATAATTGGCAATGTTGATCACCACTTCGGGCACCTCTTCAACGTTGCGTAAGGTGTCTTTGGCCGATCCGTCTGCGGGACGTAGTGCGGGTGAGAAGGCCAAGATCGGTGGTTTGTTACTAAATACATTGAACCAGCTGAAAGGGGCTAAGTTGCGGACACCATCGGCAGAGATCGTGCTTGCCCATGCGATGGGACGAGGGCACACCGCACCCAATAACAGCTGATGGCGTTTGGGCAAGGACAGATCGGCAGCATCATAGCTAAGGAACTTTTCCATAGCCGCTAATTAGGCATTACTTTTTAAGGGACAATAACGAATGGTCAGTGTCTTCTTGGATAACTCGGTTGGAGAGGACGCCCAGTCGTTCTACCTCTAATACCACTTCATCGCCGGGTTGCAGCCACCATTCCTGATGGTTCGGGTTTTCCCTTCGCCATGTGCCGTTGAGCTCCATAAAACATCCGGTACCGACGGTACCACTTCCAATTACTTCTCCGGGATAGATGGTAGTCCCATAGGAAATACGTTCGATAATTTCTGCAAATGTCCAGTCCATGTCAGCGAGGTTGCCTTCCGATACCTGTTGTCCATTCACATAGGCTTTCATGACCAAGTCGTAAAGGGTACCGGTGTGTCCTTCTTTGGCAGGTCGTCGCCGGTCTTCGAGCTCGTCGGGGGTTACCAAGTATGGACCGATGGCGGTGGCAAAATCTTTGCCTTTTGCGGGACCAAGGCTCAGTTTCATTTCTTCCATTTGAAGCCGCCGTGCACTAAAATCATTCATGATCATGTATCCTGCAATGTAGTGGTCGGCTTCTCGGGCGCGGATATTGCGTCCCTTTTGGCCGATTACTACGGCTACTTCCAATTCAAAGTCGAGTCGTTGAAAATGGTCAGGCATGAGGGTAATCGTACCGGGGCCTGTGATACCTAAATGGTTGGTAAAATAAAAGACGGGAAATTGATCGAATTCGGGAATCATATCTACTCCCCGATTGCGTCGTGCGGCTGCCACGTGTTGCCGAAAAGCATAGGCATCTCGGGCACTGGTTGGGCGAGGAACCGGTGCTAAGAGAGTGTAATCGGTAGTGATGGCGATTTCTTCAAATGCTCCTTCTTTGATGAGACGATCATATTTCTTAGCAATATCCATTAATGAAGGCCCCCCTTTGAGGAAATCCACCATGTCGGACATTTGGAAAATGGTATCCATCCGTTGTAGCGGGTATACGTGACCGTTGTGAAAGATTCCCAGTCCTGTATCGCATTGGTGTTGGTAGGTCACAAGGCGCATAAGAAAGTTGTTTTTGGTGGCCGCAAACTTACACCCAATCTTTCCCTCAGTGACAGTCGCAAATAAAAACTGTTTCTCACATCGGCAAGGCGTCGGCGGATGGATTTCGTAGGTTTGGCGCCCTAAAATGTTTAAGGGGTTATGAAGTATTTCTCTGTTTTCCTCTTGATGTTAGGATGGTTAGCCATTCAATTTCCCGGATGGGGGCAATATCAACAGAATGCTGAAGCAATTGTTCCAGGCTTTCGTGGTATTTTGTGGGGTACCCATCGTGATTCGGTTGTGAGGGATGGCCAGAAGGTTGTTTTTGTAAAGGTGGAAGAAGATGCACCCGCCCGCAATACCTATGTTATTCCGGGTGATGATCTGACCATTGGGGCGGTCGAGCTGAATTACCTCTATTACATTTTTAATGATCAAGGGCGCTTTGTCAAAGTCTATATGGAAGCCAATAAGAAATTCGTTGAGGATATGCTTTTTATTCTGAAATATAAATTCGGTCCGCCTTCTGATACACGGGATCTTGGCCATGTACGGCTCTATGAATGGCGGATTGATGGGGTTAGCTTTACGCTTTCAGAGTTTCGGGATCGTCCAATTTTTGTACTGACCATTGAGAGCAATTGGGAATATGTAGAACGAATTCGTAAAAACGTCAACGTTCCTGATTTCTAAATGAAAGTTTGCGATGATCCGAATGATTGTTTGGGTAGTAATCTTATGGTTGGGGGGAGCGCTCCATGCCCAGCACATTACTGATCAGGCGGGCAAGACTTATTATGATGCTGCCAAGACCCAACTTAAGGAAGTATTCTCTTATCGTGAAAAAATGGTATTCCATCCCGATCAGCCTGGTCGGATGAGGATTCAACAGATCAAGCATGGCAATTACTTTAAGTATTATCCTTCTGGGAAGCTGATGATTGCTGGTCGATATGACAACGGCAAAGCTGATGGTGAATGGAAATACTACGATACGGAAGGCAATATTGTGAAGCGGGAGATTTACCGCAAAGGGATACTTCTTCAAACCGTTGAAAATTTGGACAAATGAAAATTGGCGTTCCAAGAGAAATTAAGCCGGATGAGAATCGGGTGGGAATGATTCCATCGGGCGTGTTGGAGTTGGTCCAATTGGGACATCAGGTAATTGTTGAAAAGGGGGCCGGCGAAGGCAGCAATTTTGCCGATGAGGAATATATTGCAGCGGGAGCAACCATTGTCTCGGATGCCGAATCGGTTTATGGGGCAGCAGATATGATTGTAAAGGTTAAAGAACCTATACAGCCCGAATATTCCTTGATTAGAGAGGGGCAAGTCATTTTTACTTATTTTCATTTTGCCAGTAGCCGACCGCTCACAGAGGCAATGATTCAAAGTAAGGCAATTTGTATTGCCTATGAGACGGTTGAGGATAATAATGGGGTGTTACCGTTATTGGTTCCGATGTCGGAAGTGGCGGGGCGGATGGCGGTGCAAGAGGGCGCTAAATACTTAGAGCGGCCTATGGGTGGTCGGGGTATCCTGCTGGGGGGAGTGCCGGGTGTCAAACCCGCAAAAGTTCTCATTATTGGTGGTGGTGTGGTGGGTACGCAGGCTGCCAAAATGGCTGCTGGCTTGGGAGCCGACGTTACTGTCATGGACATTGATCTGCATCGGCTTCGGTATTTGGCGGATATCTTGCCTAAGAATGTCCGACTGATCATGTCCAACCGATATAACATTGCCGACGAAATCAAAGACAGTGACTTGATCGTTGGAGCTGTTTTGATTCCCGGGGCTAAGGCCCCGCATTTGATTACCCGTCCGATGTTGAAATCCATGCGGAAGGGCACAGTTTTGGTCGATGTGGCGGTGGATCAAGGGGGGTGTATTGAAACATGCATGCCCACCACCCATGCCAACCCTATTTATGAAGTGGATGGAATTGTACATTACTGTGTGGCCAACATGCCAGGAGCGGTCCCCGTTACTTCGACCGTGGCTTTGACTAATGCGACCATGCCCTATGTGGTGAAGCTGGCAGAGATGGGGTGGAAAGTGGCATGTAGGCAAGATCCATCCCTCAAAAAGGGACTCAACATTGTGGATGGCAAAGTGGTTTACAAGGCGGTGGCAGAAGCATTTGATCTTCCATACGTGGAAGTAAACGAGGTACTCGTTCTTTAGATCTGTTTTTTCAGCATCGCTCCTTGTCGTTTCGTTGTCGGCAGAGATTATGGGTGGCCCATGGTGCCCTTTTGCTGGTGGCTATAATTTATGGCGTTAGTTATGCATTTGCCCAAATCGTACTCTCCGGCTATGTGATGCCGCGGGCGTTTGTTGCAATTCGGGTGGGGTGTGCTTGGATTCTTTTTCTGTTGGTCAATTGGTTATTTTTTCGTCGGTGGATTCCTGATAGGTCCGATTTGTTTCGCTTCGCAGTTGCAGGAATGACGGGAGCAGTGATCAACATGACCTTGTTTCTTGAGGGGCTTAGCCGTACTTCTGCGATTCATGCATCGTTGATTATGACCACCACTCCGGTGATTATCCTGCTTTTATCGGTGCTGTGGTTGCGAAGTCAAATTACATGGTATCAAGTTGTCGGTATAGTGATTGCGGGGACAGGCGTGGTAGGGCTCATTCTTGCCAGTAAGGGGATGCCAGGAGAAGGTGATTGGCTAGGGGATCTTT